>NZ_JAQMYQ010000008.1:0-152269 GCF_028369275.1 Mitsuaria sp. RG | reverse complement strand
AGATGATCGAAGCACCTCCGATACTACCTGAAACATCCAACCTTTTGATTAACAAAAGGTTTTTCGTTTCGACTACGTCGGAAGTGGGGCGCATTATAAGGGGATCTGAGAGGGCGTCAACCGTTAATTTCATCAAATTGAAATATCGGGGGAAAAGACCGCGTCAGGGCCTCAAGGTGTTCGCCACGACCCTTGCAGCGCCTGTGAGACCGAGCGCCGCCCGCGCGGCGCATCGCGGCACAAGGCCGCTCCTACATTTGTTGCAACGTGCCGAACCTGTCAGGCCATGGTTGCCAGCCTTGTTGGTCCGGCGCGGTTTCGGCGTGGGCACCACTGCCGCTCCGCACGACTTGAGGCATGCACCAAGGCTGGCGCCGCCTCATTCACAGGAATGATTGGCCCGAAACAGATGTAGGAGCGGCCTTGTGCCGCGATGCGCCGCGCGGGCGGCGCTCGATCTCATAGGCGCCAGAGAATCTTCGGCGGACACCTCTGAAACACAACACAACCCCAAGGCAGGCACCTCCCAGCCCTCACACCACCCACCAACCCTATCCCAACCTTGCCAACCCACCCTCCCGTTGCGCACTATATTGCGCACCCTAGCGCGCACAATAATCGGAAACCCCCATGAACACCCCAAACCGCAGCCTGACCGCCACGCTGTTCCCCATCGGTCTGCTGCTGATCGCCATGGCCTCCATCCAGTCCGGGGCATCACTGGCCAAGAGCATGTTCCCCATCGTCGGCGCCCAGGGCACCACTGCCCTGCGCCTTATCTTCGCCAGCGTCATCATGCTTCTGCTACTACGCCCCTGGCGCGCACGCCTGGACGCCAGCACCCTGCGCAGTGTGATCATCTACGGCATGGCCCTGGGCGGCATGAACTTCCTCTTCTATATGTCTTTGCGCAGTGTGCCACTGGGTATCGCCGTCGCCCTCGAGTTCACTGGCCCACTGGCCGTGGCGCTATGGGCCTCGCGACGGGCGCTGGACTTCCTGTGGATCGCCCTGGCGGTCGCCGGCCTGCTGCTGCTGATTCCTGTCGGCCAGACCGGTGGCGGGCTGGACCCAGTCGGTGCCGCCTATGCCCTGGGGGCAGGCGTGTGCTGGGCGCTGTACATCCTCTATGGACAGAAAGCCGGTGCCGAGAACGGCATCCAGACCGCAGCCCTGGGCGTTGTGATCGCCGCGCTGTTCGTCGCCCCCATCGGTATCGTCCACGCCGGCAGTGCCCTGCTGACACCCGCGCTCCTGCCAGTGGCCCTGGGCGTGGCCATTCTGTCGACAGCCCTCCCCTACAGCCTGGAAATGGTCGCCCTGACCCGCATGCCCGCCCGTACCTTCGGCACGCTGATGAGCATCGAACCGGCCTTTGGCGCGTTGTCCGGCCTACTCTTCCTGGGTGAGAAACTCACCCTTTGGCAATGGCTGGCGATTCTTGCCATCATCACCGCGTCGGTGGGGGCGACACTTTCCATGAAACGGGACACAGCACCGCCCGTTGCCGCCGACTGATTTGAGAAATATTTGCATTTAGCTGACCTGCAACCTTGTACCACCCGGCCTGGCTGATTAAGCTGTCACCCAATCATCATCTTGACGCTATCTACTGGGCGGCACATGGACGCCGGGGATCATCAGGGAAGAGGCAAAGCGCAAACGACAGGTCCGTTAAAGCAGTCGGGCCGATAAGGACAGGAATGAAACGTATTTTGCTCATTCTGGGCATCCTGGCCATCGCGGGATGCGCCGCGACAGCCAACACCGAGGTGAAACGGGGGAAGAAGGGCCTGCACATCAACTGCTCGGGGCTCTCCTCGTCGTGGGACAAGTGTTATAGCAAAGCCGCCAGCGCCTGCAGCAGCAAGGGCTACAAGGTCATCGCCCGCTCCGGCGACACCGACGAAGAGCCTGGCGACTATGTATTCGGTATCAACCCCGCCGGTTACACCAGCCGCAGCATGATCGTGATCTGCAAATAACGAAAAGGGCAGCCAAGGGCTGCCCTTTCGCTTTCAGGCCCGCCTGTTTCAGATCGGCGCAGTACGCTGCTCCAACCATGCCAACGCGTCCCCAGCCAGCAACGGGGCCAGCCGTTCGCGCACCGTCTGGTGATAGCGATTCAACCAGGCAATGTCCTCGCTACCGAGCTTCTCGACGAGCAGGCAGCGCGTATCGATCGGGCACAGGGTCAGCGTTTCGAACTCAAGGAACTCACCGAACTCGCTGCTACCCGCCTGGCGGTTGACCACCAGGTTCTCGATGCGCACGCCCCATTCGCCCGACCGGTAGGTCCCCGGCTCGATCGAACTGATCATGCCCGGCTGCATCGCTGTCTGCGGCGCCGGCGCAGCTTGGTAGGCAATCACTTGCGGGCCTTCGTGCACATTCATGAAGTAGCCGACACCATGACCGGTGCCATGACCGTAATCGACCTGATCCGCCCAGATCGGCGCTCGCGCGATGGCATCCAGCAACGGCGAAAGAATGCCTCGCGGGAATCGCGCGCGCGACAACGCGATCATGCCCTTGAGCACCCGCGAGCAGTCGGCCTTCTGTGCCTGGCTAGGCTCACCGATCGGCACCATACGGGTAATGTCCGTAGTGCCCCCCAGGTACTGTCCCCCGGAGTCGATCAACAATAGGCCATTACCCTCGATCACGGCATGGGACTCGTCCGTAGCTCGGTAATGTGGCATCGCGCCATTAGCGTTGTACGCGGCAATGGTCGAAAAGCTCAACGACACATAACCAGGACGACGGGCCCGGGCCGCGCTCAGTTGCTCGTCGATGGTCAGCTCGGTGATCCGCTCCTGCCCCTGGTTCGTCTCGAACCAGGCGAAGAACTCGCACAGCGCCGCGCCATCCTGCTCCATGGCCTGGCGAATATGGACGAGGTCCCCCTCCCCCTTGCGCGACTTGCTCAGGGTAGTCGGGTTGATGCTCTCGACCAGCCGCACCTGCTCGTGCAGGTTGTCCAGCAGGCCACGGGTGACCCGCGCCGGATCTACCAGCAGACTCGCCGCAGCCGGAATCGCGGCCAGCGCGTCATTGACCCCAACGTAGTCGCGAACCTCGATACCATCGGCCGCCAGTACCTGGCGCAGGTGGCTATCGACCTTGTCACGCCCGACAAACAGGAACGCCTTGTCCTGGCTGACCAGGGCGAAGGAAACGAACACGGGGTTGTAGGAGACATCGCTACCCCGCAGGTTGAACAGCCAGGCGATGTCGTCGAGGGTGGCGATGAAATGCCAGTCGGCGCCCTTCTCCCGCAGTGTGCTGCGCAACTCGGCGAGCTTTTGCGCACGGTTGACCGTGGCATGGGGTGGCAGGTGCTGGTACACCGGATTGCCCGGCAGCGAGGGGCGCCCCCCCCACACCTGGTCCAGCAAGTCGAGATCCGTGCGCAATGTCGCGCCACGCGCCTGCAGACGCTCGCCCAGTTGCCGCGCCGAGGCCAGGGCCATGACCGCGCCGTCCACCGCGACGGTGCCGGACACTTGCGCACCCAGCCACTCCAGCGCCCCGGGCTCCCCGGGGCGCAGTTTCATCAACTCGATGCCGCTGCCGGCCAGTTCCTTGTCCGCCTGTTCCCAGTAACGACTGTCAGCCCACAGCCCGGCAAAGTCCGCCGTCACCACCAGCGTCCCCACCGAACCAAGGAACCCGGACAGCCACTGCCGACCTTGCCAATAGCCCGGCAGGTACTCGGACAGGTGCGGGTCGGCCGAAGGCACCAGCAGGGCATCCACGCCCTCCCGGGTCATGACCTCGCGCACGCGGGCAAGGCGCGCCGGGACGGATTCGTGAAGGGGGGACTGACTGTTCATGCGCACTCCTGCGGATAGGTGTCGACGGGTCCAGGGCGTTGATAATGGAACAGCCGGCTGGCGCCCGCAATCTCCACGACCGTAACAAGGCATGCATTGCCCCAACTGCCCTGACGACCGTCGATCCATCCTCCTGAACTAAACCGGCTGCGGGCCTTCACAACCCTTACATACCGTGCGTACGCGAGGCCGAGCATGCCCCACTCACGCGAACCGAAAAGCGCCGTCGTGCTGCTCGACACCCGCGAGCACACACCCGAGCATGAACGCGCAGTCCACCTGAAGATCGCCGATCACCTGGCGCGTCTGCTGGATGTCGAGCGGGTCGAGCCTTCGCCCACGCAATCCGATGCGACCGGCTACTACTATGTACCGACCCAGACCCTGGTCGATCAGGAGCGTCACGCAGCGCTGGGCATTCACGACGAACAGGATCTGTTCGGTGGCATGGTCAGCCATCCGCACATGGCCACCAAAGCCATCTCCCACCCGCTGCCGGCCGACGCCAGCTTTCCGCCCGGCTGGACCGATGCCTTTGCCCAGCATGCCAGCGACGCCCTGCTGCGCGGCTATACCGTGTTCTCCAGGGCCGACGCCCGCCGCGCCGCCGAACTGCTGCTGCGCGATGGGCCGGTAAGGATCAAGCCGGTACTGGCCTGCGCCGGCCGGGGCCAGGAGGTGATCATCGACAGGCTGGCCCTGGAGCCGCTGCTGGAGGCGATGGATGAACAACAACTGAGCTTGTGGGGATTGGTACTGGAAGAAGACCTCGACGAGGTCGAGACCTTCAGCGTAGGGCAGGTACGCGTGGCCGGGCTAACCTTGAGCTATCACGGCACCCAGCACCTCACCCGCGATCATGCGGGCACCGAGGTGTATGGTGGCTCCGACCTGGTGATCGTGCGCGGCGACTACCAGCAACTGCTGCAACTGCCGCTCGAGGACCACCTGCGCCTGGCCATCAACCAGGCCATGACCTACGAAGAGGCCGCCGAACGCTACTTCCCGGGCTTCATCGCCTCACGTCGCAACTACGACATAGCCCGCGGCCAGGACCATCACGGCCATCTGCGCAGCGGCGTGCTTGAACAGTCCTGGCGCCTGGGCGGTGCCAGCCCCGCCGAGGTCCTTGCGCTGCAGGCCTTCGCCGCCGATCCGGCGCTGCAACGGCTACGCGCCTCGACTCACGAGGTATTCGGCGACACGCAACTGCCCGCCGACGCCACCCTGTTCTATCAGGGCCATGACAGTGAACTTGGACAACTCAGCAAATATGCACGGATACGCGACCATGACCATCGAGAGTGAAACCGTGGAACTGCACGTCGAGGGTGACAGCATCGTCGGCACCCTGGTCAGCCCGGGCAGCCGCATGCCGGGGATCCTCTTCGTCCATGGCTGGGGCGGCAGCCAGCAACGCGACCTGGCCCGTGCCCGGCAGATCACCGGGCTCGGCTGCGTGTGCATGACCTTCGACCTGCGCGGACATGAAAAGACCGAGAGCCAGCGCCTGACCGTCACCCGCGAGCAGAACCTGGCCGACCTGCTGGCCGCCTACGACCGGTTGGCCAGCCACCCGTCGGTCGATCCCGGCGCCATCGCCGTGATCGGCAGCAGCTATGGCGGCTACCTGGCGACCCTGCTCACCCGTCACCGGCCAGTCAAATGGCTGGCGTTGAGGGTACCGGCCCTCTATTGGGACGATGAATGGGAGGCGCCCAAGCAGGCCCTCGACCGCCAGCGGCTCAACGCCTACCGCCTGCGTGACCTCGGGCCGGCCGACAACCGCGCCTTGGCCGCCTGCGCCGAATTCGCCGGCGACGTGCTGCTGGTGGAATCCGAACAGGACGACTATGTGCCGCACAGCACGCTGATGAGCTACCGCTCGGCCTTCGTCGGCGCCCACTCGATGACCCACCGCCTGGTCGACGGCGCCGACCACGCGCTGTCCAGCGAGGAAAGCCAGAAAGCCTACAGCGCCATACTCACGGCGTGGATCAGCGAGATGGTCATCGGCGCGCGCCTGGACCGCTACCCGCACTACGCGCCCTGGTATGCCTGAGTGCTACCCAGCTGACAATGCAGGCCGCCATCGGCGCCACGCACCAGGCTGCGCAGCGTCTGGTACGCGGCGAAGTTCACCCCGCGGGCCTGGTGCTCGCCCAGCAGGTCGAGGAACGGCTCCTCGATGAAGCAGCCGGCGGCGGCGACCCAGGCCTGGCGCGATTGCCAGCGCAGGTGCTGGAGCACTCGACGACCGTCGTCGCTGACCTGGATGCTGACGCTCAGCAGACCATCGCAGCGTTGCGCGAGGTGCTCGCTGCGCACCACCAGGGCCTCGGCCAGGGCGTCCTGGCGCAACGGTGGCACGTCGTACTCGATCATCTGGGTGAACCACAGGGAATGGGTGTTGGCCGCCATGACGCATCTCCTCGTTTCGGGCTCTTGCAGCAGATGGTCGTGGAGGGTAAAACCTCCAGCTAACTCAAGGTCAAGGATTTTATTGCCGATGAAGCCCCCTTCCGCCCAGGAGCGCCTGCTCAGCGTCGGCCAGCTGGCCGCGCGCAGCGGCGTGGCCGTGACCGCCCTGCACTTCTACGAGACCAAGGGACTGATCCACAGCACTCGCAACGCCGGCAACCAGCGCCGCTATCCACGGGCCATGCTGCGCCGGGTGGCGGTGATCAAGATGGCCCAGCGCCTGGGCATCGCCCTGGCCGACATCGCCAGCGCCCTGGAGGCCCTGCCCTGCGATCACACCCCTACCGCCGACGACTGGCAGCGCCTGTCGGCGCGCTGGCGCGACGACCTGAGCCGGCGCATCGACGAGCTGGTGATGCTGCGCGATCAGCTCGACGGCTGCATCGGCTGTGGCTGCATGTCGTTGAAGGAATGCCCGCTGCGCAACCATCACGACCGCCTCGCCGATGAAGGCCCGGGGCCGCACCCAACCACCAGCGAAACTCAGCCGCTGATGACCGCGAAACGCCGACGGTAATCGCTGGGGGTCATCCCGGTCAGGCGCTGGAACACCTTGCGAAAGGCGCTGGGGTCCTGATAGCCGACGCCCCAGGCGATCTGGTCGACGCTGCGCCGGGTGAACTCCAGCAAGCGGCAGGCCCGGCCGACCCGCACCTGCTGCGCGTATTCGGTGGGGCGCAGGCCGGTGGCGGCGCGAAAGCGACGCAGGAAGGTGCGCGGCTCGAGGCCCGCGCAACCGGCCATGTCGGCCAGGCTGGCATCCCGGGCCTCCTCTGCCTGCAACCAGTGCTGCACCTTCAGCACCGCCTCGTCACCATGGTCCAGGCGCGGCTGGAACAGGGCGCCGGGCAACGGCGCCGGCGAGGGCTCGACCGCAAGATAGCGGGCCGTCTCGCGGGCCAGGGTGTGGCCGAGGAAGCGCTCGATCAGGTGCAGGCCGAGGTCGGTCCAGGCCATCAGCCCGGCGGAGGTGACGATGTCGCCGTCGTCGAGCAGCGGCTGGCTGCCCTGTACCCGCACCCTGGGAAAGCGTTCGGTAAGGGCCTGGGCATAGTTCCAGTGGGTGCAGGCCGCCCGACCATCCAGCAGGCCGCTGCCGGCCATCAGGAACACACCGATGCACACCGAGGCCAGCACGGTGCCCTGGCCGTGCACCTGGCAGAGCGCGGCGCGATGGGCCTGCAACACCTCGGCCGAAGGGGTCGCCGCCAGGCTCGGCGGAATCATCAGCGCCCGCAGCGCATGGCCGTTCGCCGGCAGGCTGTCATGCACCACCTGCAACTGACCCGCTCCATCGAGCTGCCAATGGGTCACTCGCAGTACTGGCAGATCATGGGCGCCCAGCTGCGCGGCGACCCGGTTGGCCACCGCGAACAGGTCGGTCAGGCCGTGCACCGCCGCGCTCTGCGCGCCGGGATAGATCAGCACGCCGATTTCCAGGCTGTCAGTTTTTGCCGTCATTGTGTCGCTCGCGCCTATCCTCGATCGGGTCGCCCAAGCCTATAACTATCGGCAGTTCATCACTACTGCCGCAGGAGGCACCATGAGCAAGCGCGCCCTGATCATCATCGATATCCAGAACGACTACTTCCCCGGTGGCAAATGGACCCTGGACGGCGCCGAGGCGGCGGCCGACAACGCCGCCCGGTTGCTGGCCGCAGCCCGCGAGCGGGGCGACCTGGTGGTGCATGTGCGCCATGAGTTCGAAAGTGCCGACGCGCCCTTCTTCGTGCCAGGGTCGGTCGGCGCGCAGATCCATCCCAAGGTCGCGCCGGCGGCCGGCGAGACGGTGGTGCTCAAGCACAAGGTCAACAGCTTCCGCGACACCCAGCTGAAGGCGCTGCTCGACCAGCACGACATCAAGGCACTGACTATCGCCGGCAGCATGAGCCACATGTGCATCGATGCCGCGACCCGCGCCGCCGCCGACTTCGGCTATGAAGTCAGCGTGGCCCACGATGCCTGCGCAACATTGGCGTTGGAGTTCGACGGCAAGCGGGTGGCGGCGGCCGATGTGCACGCCTCAGCAATGGCCGCGCTGGCGTTCGCCTATGCCAGGGTCGCCAGTACCGACGAGCTGCTGGCCGTTTGAGGGCTCAGATCACCACGTTACGCACGAAACGCACCGGCTCCTGGCCATCGTTGCGGTAGGCGTAGCGGCAGTCGCTGGGGAAGACGAAGAACTCGCCCTTGCCCAGTTGCCGCTCTCCTTCTTCTATGATCAGGGTCAAGCGGCCTTCGCTCACATAGATCTGCTCGCTCCAGCCGGCGGCGTCGGCTTCACTGGCGTAGCACTCGCCCGGGGCCAGGGTCCACTCCCACAACTCGACCTCGCGGCGCGCCGGGCTGCTGCCGAGCAGCACGGCGCGGCTGGCAGGGTGCACACCTGCCCAGGCCAGCTCTTCGATGCGACTGGGGTCGCGCCGGTCCGGCGCCTGGATCAGGGTGCTGAACGCCACCCCCAGCGCTTCGGCGATCAGGTCCAGGGTGGTGAGGCTGACATTCTTCTCGCCGGCCTCGATGGCCACCAGCATCCGCCGGCTGACCCCGGAACGCTCGGCCAGGACGGCCTGGCTCAGGCCGGCGTCGCCACGCAGGCGACGAACGTTCTGGCTGACATGCTGCAGCACCGATG
Organism: Mitsuaria sp. RG; assembly: GCF_028369275.1. Classification (NCBI taxonomy): domain Bacteria; kingdom Pseudomonadati; phylum Pseudomonadota; class Betaproteobacteria; order Burkholderiales; family Sphaerotilaceae; genus Roseateles; species Mitsuaria sp. RG. Next base: position 143,317 of record NZ_JAQMYQ010000008.1, on the reverse strand, counting down.
CCCGGTGCTCGGAATCTTTGTGCACTATATTGCTCACTGGTAGGGGATGCGCAGTATACTGCCCACTTTGCGGCGAATTGTGCGCCGCCCCTTCCGAGTGCGCAAGACCATGAGCCAGGCCCCCACCCGCAAACCCACCGTCAGCTTGCGCCTGAGCAAGGCCGAACTGGTGCTGGTGTTCATCACCATGCTCTGGGGTGGCACCTTCCTGATCGTACACAACGTCATGACCGTCAGCGGGCCGATGTTCTTCGTCGGCCTGCGCTTTGCCGCCGCCGCGCTGTTCGTCGGCCTGGTGTCGGCCCGTTCGCTGTCGGGGCTGACCTTCATCGAGCTCAAGGCCGGCGTGCTCATCGGCGTGTCGATCATGCTTGGCTACGGCTTGCAGACCATGGGCCTGCAGACCATCAGCAGCAGCCAGTCGGCATTCATCACCGCGCTCTACGTGCCCTTCGTGCCGCTGCTGCAATGGCTGGTGCTGGGCCGGCGCCCGGGCCTGATGCCGAGCCTGGGCATCGGCCTGGCCTTCGTCGGCCTGATGCTGCTGGCCGGCCCCGAGGGCGGCGCGCTGCACTTCAGCGAAGGCGAACTGGTGACCCTGGTCAGCGCCGTGGCGATTGCCGGCGAAATCATCCTGATCAGCCGCTACGCCGGCAAGGTCGATGTGCGCCGGGTCACCGTGGTGCAACTGGCCACCGCCTCGGCGCTGTCGTTCCTGATGATCGTGCCGACCCAGGAGCAACTGCCCGGTTTTTCCTGGCTGCTGCTGGCAAGCGCGGTGGGCCTGGGGGCCATGAGCGCGGTGATCCAGGTGGCGATGAACTGGGCGCAGCAGTCGGTTTCGCCGACCCGCGCTACCCTGATCTACGCTGGCGAGCCGGTGTGGGCCGGTATCGTCGGGCGTATCGCCGGCGAGCGCCTGCCGGGCGTGGCGCTGATCGGCGGGCTGCTGATCGTGCTGGCAGTGGTGGTGAGCGAGCTGAAGATCCGACGCCAGGATGAGGCCAGCGCCTTGCAGGATGATGAGGCGCGCGAGCGCGAGGCGGGATTGTAGGCAAGGCAACCACCCTGTGTAGGAGCGGCCTTGCGCCGCGAAAAGGGCTGCAAAGCAGCCCCGGCGATTGAACACTGAATCCCCGGGGCCGCCATGCGGCCCTTTCGCGGCACAAGGCCGCTCCTACACAGGGAACGCACAACCCCACGGGCACACGATCAGCCGCTATGCTCTGAAAGAAACTGTTATAAAAAAACAGCTTGTCACAGCACATTTGTAGGATCCTGCAAACCCTTGCGTGTTGGTGATCAACCGTCCGGCACGTATGATCCTTGGCAAACTTCTCAGAACAGAACGCTATGTCATTGATTGTGCTATTGCTTCTGCCCTTCCTGGGCAGTTGCCTGGCGGCTGTACTGCCGCACAACGCACGCAACGCCGAGTCCATTCTTGCCGGGCTCGTGGCCCTGGTCGGCACCGTCCAGGTGGCGTTGCTGTACCCCCAGATTGCCGATGGCGGGGTGATCCGCGAAGAGTTCCTCTGGTTACCGAGCCTGGGCCTGAACCTGGTTCTGCGCATGGACGGCTTCGCCTGGCTGTTCAGCCTGCTGGTGCTGGGCATCGGTACCCTGGTGTCGCTGTACGCCCGCTACTACATGTCGCCCCAGGACCCGGTGCCGCGCTTCTTCGCCTTCTTCCTGGCGTTCATGGGTGCCATGCTCGGCCTGGTGATCTCCGGCAACCTGATCCAGCTGGTGTTCTTCTGGGAGCTGACCAGCCTGTTCTCCTTCCTGCTGATCGGCTACTGGCACCACCGCGCCGACGCCCGCCGCGGCGCCTACATGGCGTTGATGGTCACGGGGGCCGGCGGCTTGTGCCTGCTGGTCGGGGCCCTGCTGCTCGGCCATGTGGTCGGCAGCTATGACCTGGACAAGGTCCTGGCTGCCGGCGACACCATCCGCCAGCATGCGCTGTACCCGGTGCTGCTGCCCCTTATCCTGATCGGCGCCCTGAGCAAGAGCGCGCAATTCCCCTTCCAGTTCTGGCTGCCCCATGCCATGGCGGCCCCAACCCCCGTCTCGGCTTACCTGCACTCGGCGACCATGGTCAAGGCCGGGGTGTTCCTGCTGGCCCGCCTGTGGCCGGCGCTGTCGGGCAGCGAGGAATGGTTCTGGATCGTCGGCGGCGCCGGCGCCGCCACCCTGCTGCTCGGCGCCTTCGCCGCGATGTTCCAGAACGACCTCAAGGGCCTGCTGGCCTATTCGACCATCAGCCACCTGGGCCTGATCACCCTGCTGCTGGGCCTGAACAGCCCGCTGGCGGCGGTCGCTGCGGTGTTCCACATCCTCAACCACGCCACCTTCAAGGCCTCGCTGTTCATGGCGGCGGGGATCATCGACCACGAGAGCGGCACCCGTGACATCCGCCGCCTGAGCGGCCTGTTCCGCCTGGTGCCGTTCACCGCGACCCTGGCGATGGTCGCCAGCGCCTCGATGGCCGGCGTGCCGTTGATGAACGGTTTCCTGTCCAAGGAGATGTTCTTCGCCGAGACCGTATTCATCACCTCCACGGCCTGGGTCGAAGCGGCCCTGCCGGTGATCGCCACCCTCGCCGGGACCTTCAGCGTGGCCTACGCGCTGCGCTTCACCGTCGACGTGTTCTTCGGCCCACCGGCCCAGGACCTGCCGCACACGCCCCACGAGCCGCCGCGCTGGATGCGCGCGCCGGTCGAGCTGCTGGTGCTCACCTGCCTGGTGGTGGGCATCTTCCCGGCGCAATCGGTCGGTCCATTGCTGGCAGCAGCCGCGACACCCGTGGTGGGCGGCGTGCTGCCGGAATACAGCCTGGCCATCTGGCACGGCTGGAACGCGCCGCTGATGATGAGCCTGATCGCCATGACCGGCGGCATCGTGCTCTATCTGCTGTTGCGCAAGCAGCTGCAGCGCGGCCGCTTCCCCCACCCGCCGCTAATCGAGCGCTTCAACGGCAAGCGCCTGTTCGAGCACGGCCTGGTGCGCCTGATGCTGCTGGCCCGCCGCGTCGAGCGCCTGCTGACCACCCGGCGCCTGCAGACCCAGCTGTTCATGCTGGTACTGGCAGCCTTCGTCGCCGGCCTGGTGCCGCTGCTGTACAGCGGCCTGAGCTGGGGCGACCGGCCGAAGATCCCGGGCTCCGGGGTGTTCGTCGCCCTCTGGCTGATCGCCATCGCCTGCGCCATCGGCGCCGCCTACCAGGCCAAGTACCATCGACTGGCGGCCTTGATCATGGTCGGTGTCTGCGGCCTTATGACCTGCATCACCTTCGTCTGGTTCTCCGCGCCGGACCTGGCGCTGACCCAGCTGGCGGTCGAGGTGGTCACCACCGTGCTGATCCTGCTCGGCCTGCGCTGGCTGCCACGGCGTATCGAAGGCGTGTCGCCGCTGCCCGGCAGCCAGGACCGCGCACGCCTGCGACGCCTGCGCGACCTGGTGCTGGCAGTGCTGGTCGGCGGCGGCATGGCGTTGCTGTCCTACGCCATGCTGACCCGCCCGACACCCAACGACATCTCCTCGTTCTACCTCAGCCGCGCCCTGCCCCAGGGCGGCGGCAGCAACGTGGTCAACGTGATGCTGGTGGACTTCCGCGGCTTCGACACCCTCGGCGAGGTCACCGTGCTGGTGGCCGTGGCGCTGACCGTGTTCGCCCTGCTGCGCCGCTTCCGCCCGCCGAAGGAGAGCATGCAGTTGCCGGCCCAGCAGCGTCAGCTGGCGCCGGACGTGGTCACCGACCTGGTCAACCCGCGCCAGGCCACCGACACCGCGCTCGGCTTCATGATGGTGCCGGCCGCCCTGGTGCGCCTGCTGCTGCCAATCGCCCTGCTGGTGTCGATGTACCTGTTCATGCGCGGCCACAACCAGCCGGGCGGCGGTTTCGTCGCCGGCCTGGTGATGTCGGTGGCGTTCATCCTGCAGTACATGGTCGCCGGCACCCAGTGGGTCGAGGCGCAGATGAGCCTGCGTCCGCTGCGCTGGATGGGCACCGGCCTGCTCTGCGCCACCCTCACCGGTGCCGGGGCGATGCTGCTGGGCTATCCGTTCCTGACCACTCACACCGCCCACCTGCACCTGCCACTGCTGGGTGACGTGCACGTGGCCAGCGCGCTGTTCTTCGACATCGGCGTGTACACCGTGGTGGTCGGCTCGACCCTGCTGATCCTCACCGCCCTGGCCCACCAGTCGGTGCGTGCCTACCGCCCCGCCAAGTCCAGCCAAGCAGGAGCCGCCTGATGGAAGAAGTCATTGCAGTCGCCATCGGTGTCCTGGCCGCCTCCGGGGTCTGGCTGGTCCTGCGCCCGCGGACCTACCAGGTGATCATGGGCCTGTGCCTGCTGTCCTACGGGGTCAACCTGTTCATCTTCAGCATGGGCAGCCTGTTCATCGGCAAGGAGCCGATCATCAAGGACGGCGTGCCCCACGACCTGCTGCACTACACCGACCCGCTGCCCCAGGCGCTGGTGCTCACCGCGATCGTCATCAGCTTCGCCATGACCGCGCTGTTCCTGGTGGTGCTGCTGGCCTCCCGCGGCCTGACCGGGACCGACCACGTCGATGGCCGGGAGCGTGAGGAATGAGCGGGATGAACCAACTGATCATCGCGCCGATCCTGCTGCCGTTGATTACCGCATCGTTGATGCTGTTGATCGGCGAGAAGCACCGCTGGCTGAAGGCGCGCCTGAACCTGCTGTCCACCGCCCTCGGCCTGGGCATCGCCGTCACCTTGCTGATGTGGGTGCGCACCCAGGGCCAGGCCGAGTCCATCGGCGTCTACCTGCCGGGCAACTGGCCGGCGCCGTTTGGTATCGCTCTGGTGGTCGATCACCTGTCGGCGCTGCTGCTCACCCTGACCGGCATCGTCGGCCTGAGCGCCCTGCTGTTCGCCCGGGCACGCTGGGACGGCGCCGGGGCCAGCTTCCACGCACTGTTCCAGATCCAGCTGATGGGCTTGTACGGCGCCTTCCTCACCGCCGACCTGTTCAACCTGTTCGTGTTCTTCGAGGTGCTGCTGGCGGCCTCCTACGGCCTGCTGCTGCATGGCTCGGGGCGGGCGCGGGTCAAGGCCGGGCTGCACTACATCGCCATCAACCTGTTCGCTTCCTCGCTGTTCCTGGTTGGTGCGGCCATGCTCTATGGCGTGACCGGCACCCTGAACATGGCCGACCTGGCGCTGAAGGTGCCGCTGGTGCCGGAAGCCGACCGCGGCCTGCTGCATGCCGGCGCGGCGATCCTGGCCATCGCCTTCCTGGCCAAGGCCGGGATGTGGCCGTTGAACTTCTGGCTGGTGCCGGCCTATTCATCGGCCAGCGCGCCGGTGGCCGCGCTGTTCGCAATCATGACCAAGGTCGGGCTGTACGCCATCCTGCGCATGTGGACGCTGCTGTTCTCCGGCCAGGCCGGCGCCTCGGCGTTCTTCGGCGGCGACTGGCTGGTGTACGGCGGCCTGGCGACACTGGCCGTGGCGGCCATGTCGATCCTCGCCGCTCAGCGCCTGGAGCGCCTGGCGGCCCTGAGCATCCTGATGTCCGCCGGTACGCTGCTGGCCGCCGTCGGCTTCGGCCAGTCGATCCTGACCGGCGCCGCGCTGTTCTACCTGGCAAGCTCCACGCTGGCCCTGTGCGCGCTGTTCCTGCTGGCCGAGCTGGTGGAGCGTTCGCGCTCGGCCAACGAGGCGCCACTGGACGAGGAAGAGGATGCGATGCCCTCGCCGCTGGAGTCGCTGCATCCGCCCAAGGGTATCAACCTGGACGACGAGCAACAGGTGGTGATCGGCCAGATCATTCCCTGGACCATGGCCTTCCTGGGCCTGAGCTTCATCGCCTGCGCCCTGCTGATCATCGGCATGCCGCCGCTGTCGGGCTTCATCGGCAAGCTCAACCTGATCAGCGCACTGTTCAATCCGCAAGGTCTGGGCGTTGCCCCGGAGCAACCGTTGGGCGCCGCTGGCTGGACCTTGGTCACCCTGCTGGTGCTGTCCGGCATGGCCTCGCTGATCGCCTTCGGCCGTGTCGGCATCCAGCGCTTCTGGAAGCCCGAGGAGCGCCCCTCCCCGGTGTTGCGTCGCTATGAATGCGTGCCCATCGTCATCCTCCTGGGCCTGTGCATCTTCCTCAGCCTCAAGGCCGAACCACTGCTGCGCTACACCCAGGACACCGCCGCCAGCCTGCGCACGCCGGAAGCCTACATCAATGCCGTGATGTCGACGCGGCCAGTACCTGGCCCGACCACCGCCGGCCTGGAGGTGCAGCCATGAACCGACTGTTCCCCGCGCCATTGCTGTCCGTCGCGCTGTTCGTGCTGTGGCTGCTGCTCAATCTGTCGGTCAGCCCGGGCAACCTGCTGCTGGGCGCCCTGCTGGGCATCCTCGCGCCGATCCTGATGGCGCCGCTGCGCCCGCAGCATGCCCACGTGCGTCGGCCCTGGGTGATCGCCAAGCTGATCGGCCGGGTCGGCCTCGACGTGATCCATTCCAACCTGCAAGTCGCCCGTGGTGTCCTGCGCGCCGGCAGCACGCCACCGCGCTCGGCATTCGTGCACATCCCGCTGGACCTGCGCGACGCCCACGGCCTGGCGGCCCTGTCGATGATCACCACCGTGGTGCCCGGCACCATCTGGTCGGAGCTGGCCCTGGACCGCAGCGTACTGCTGCTGCACGTGTTCGACCTGGACGACGAACCAGCATTCATCGAGCACTTCAAACACACCTATGAACGCCCGCTGATGGAGATCTTCGAATGAGCGGCCTGCTTGCCAATGCCGTCCTCGCCAGCCTGTTCATCTTCGCCCTGGCCATGGGCCTGACGCTGATCCGGCTGTTTCGCGGTCCATCCGCCCAGGATCGGGTACTGGCACTGGACTACCTGTACATCCTGGGCATGCTGATGATGCTGGTGCTGGGCATCCGCTACGCCAGCGACACCTACTTCGAAGGCGCCCTGCTGATAGCCCTGTTCGGCTTCGTCGGCTCTTTCGCCCTGGCCAAGTTCCTCCTGCGTGGCGAGGTGATCGAATGAACGAATCCGTGGTATTGCCGTTCTGGCTTGAGCTGATCACGGCAGCCCTGCTGCTCATCGGCAGCCTGTTCGCGCTGATTGGCGCCATCGGCCTGGTGCGCCTGAAGGAGTACTTCCAGCGCATGCACCCGCCCGCGCTGGCCTCGACCATCGGCGCCTGGTGCGTGGCGCTGGCCTCGATCCTGTACTTCTCGGTGCTCAAGCAGAGCCCGGTGCTGCACGCCTGGCTGATTCCGATCCTGCTGTCGATCACCGTGCCGGTGACCACCCTGCTGCTGGCCAGGGCCGCGCTGTTTCGCAAGCGCACCTCGGGCGAGGACGTACCGGAAGAAGTCAGCAGCGGGCGTGATCGCGGTAACTGAAGTGGCCTCAAGCCACGCACGCCCGTTGTAGGAGCGGCCTTGCGCCGCGAATGGGCCGGAAAGCGGCCCCAGGGTTTCAGCGTTGACGCATAAATTGCCGGGGCTGCTTTGCAGCCCTTTCGCGGCGCAAGGCCGCTCCTACAGGGGAATGCGCAACCCCAACCGTCAGGCCTGGCTCAAGCGCTGCAGCTCGCGTCGCACCATGGCGACGAAGGGCGGTGAGCTCATCTGGTAGAGCTCGCCGGCCACCCAGCCCAGCCACGCCCCCTGCAGTTCATCCCGGCGCGCCAGCAGGCGCTCGGCCTGCTCGAGGGCCCGGGCCTGATGCTCACGGTGGAAGTCGGCCCGCGAGGCGGGCGTGTCCTCGTCGCTCACTCGCTGGCCTTGAAGGTGGTCAGCTCGCCCTTGCGCCACTTGGCGACCTTGCCGGTCACCGCCTTGAGCAGCTTGCCCAGGCCTTCCTGGACCTGCTGCTGGGCCGCGAACACCAGCATCACGCCCTGCCCTTCACGGAACACGATGGCCTCGCCTTCCGGCACCGAAACGAAGGCGTAGTCGCCCTGCCCGTACACATTGAACTTGATCTCGCGAAAACGCAGTTCGAGCTTGCCGCCTTCGCGGCTGGGCAGCACCGCGGCGCGGAAGTGGTCACCCACTTTCAGCTCAAGGCGCTGTTTGTCATCGACCACCATGGCGTCATCGGTATCGATCTCGGCCATGTACAGGCCGTCGGGGTTCTGCTCGGTGACATACACGAAGCGCCCCTGGAACAACTTGACCAGCTTGGCGCGCAAATCGCCCAGGGCAAACAACGCATGGGTATCCAGAGTACTGACTGCCAATGAAAAGCTCCTCACATCAATTACAGCAAGCCGCACCGCACACGCCGCTGGGCGTTGGGGTGGCAGCCACACAAAGTCGAAGTCCAAAGGACCATGGATTCAATAAGCGAAGATCCACGCACACGAACGATACGCCAAGCAGGGAACACTTCCCCGCTGGAACATCCGGCGTGCTTCGGCAAACTATCCGCAAATAGGAAACGTATAACCTGACGGCAAAGGGGTCAGGAAGATGCGACTACTGAGGGCGACACTTCAGCATGAGTGTGCCCCAACCCTTCGTCGCGCATTACAGGTACAGGAATATGCACGAAAACACCGAATTCCGTCGAGAGGCAAGTAACATTTCTTGGCGTACGGCTATGCCAGGCACATCCCGATACAGCGTTGTGGCCGCCGGTATCGGCTTCTTTCACATCACTGAAATCACCTCTGGCAAGGTCCGCGGATTCCGCCAGCGCTACCAGGACGCCTGGGAGCTTGCACGCCACCTGGAGCGCTGAAGCTTCACGCCGCCTGGCTCCTGCCCAGTTGCTGTTGCCATGCAGCCTGGCACTCCAGGGCCTCATCACGGCTGGCGAAGGCCGTGCCACGACGTTCGCCGTCAACCAGTACCACCCAGCACGCCCTTTTGCCCAGGGCCTGCAAGGACCGTGGCACACCACTGCCGATCATCACGGCCACATCGACTCGGCTAGTCATCATCCCCTCCGGAATTTAATTAGCAACCTAACGATGTGCGCATGATACGACCTGGGTACCCCACGAATAAAGCGCAAGGCGGTACAGCAGTGTTGCACTCCAGGCAACAAAATCGCCTCAATCGAGCCCGGGTTCAGGCCGGTACCCCAGGCGCAGGCCACCCCAGTGTCGTCCCGCGACGAAGATCGGCACCGACAGGTCGTGCATCAGCTCACCGGTGTCTCGCGTGTAGGTTTGCAGCAGCACCCGCTGCTGGTGACTGCCGCAGCGAGCGCCGGTACGATCATCGAACATGCGCTTGCTGCGGTTGTGCGCCGTGTCATGGGCGGCATCGCCGGTCAGCGGCTGGTTGAACGCATTATTGTGGGTCGGCACGTAGCCCTGCTGGGTACAGGCAATGGCGTAGACCATACCGTCGTGCTGCAGCAACGGTTCCTGGAGCTGCGGCAACACCGTGTCGGTGTAGTGGTCGAAGCGCGTACTGAAACGTGGTGGCTGCATGCCGGCAATCGGCCGGTACTGGCGATCGAACAGATCGTCCAGGCCGATGCGCCCCTGTTCGATATCCGTCTCGAAACATTCGCCGATCTGCCGCGCGCCCGCCTGCGCCAGTTCGAATACCCGCTGGTGGTAGGCGTCCAGGCCGACCTCGGCCAGCCGTTCGCTCAGGCTTTCCACCTGGCCCTCCATCTGCACCGCCGCCTTGGCCAGGCGCCGGGTCTGCTGGTCGCTGACCTCCAGGTCGCCGCGCACCTGGGCCACGGCCTGGAACAGGGTGTCGAGCTGAGCCTGGTTGACCTGCGTGCCCCCGGCGATCTCGCTCACCTGCCCCTCGACACTGGCCGCCAGGCTGGCAATCTGCGCCAGTTGCCCGCCAGCCTGCTCGACCTGGCCGACCCCCTTGCCCAGGTCCTCGGCCAGCGTGCGGATCTGCGCCACCACCTGGGCGGTGCGCGCCTGGATGTCCGCAACCATCTGGCCGACCTCCTCGGTGGCACTGGCGGTACGCCCGGCAAGGCCGCGCACCTCGTCGGCCACCACCGCGAAGCCACGGCCATGCTCGCCGGCCCGCGCCGCCTCGATGGCGGCGTTGAGCGCCAGCAGGTTGGTCTGGCTGGCAATGCCCTGGATCACCAGGGTGACCCGGGCGATATCCTCGCTGCGCTGATGCAGGGCCTCGATCAGCTCGCGACTGGCCGAAGCGCGCACACTGAGCTCGCGCATGCACTGGATGGACTCGGCCAGCACCTCGCTGCCGACCACGCTGCTGCCGTGGGCGGAACGAGCGGCTTGCAGCGCCTGCTGGCTGAGCTGGGCAGTCTGCTCCTCGGTGGTGATCATGATCTCGGCACTGCCGACGATCTCCTGGGCAGCCCCCAGTTGCGACTGCACCCGGGCCGCCAGTTGCTGCACCGAATGCGCCACTGCGGCGGCCGACAAAGCATTGTGGCTGGTGCCGCGGGCCAGTTCCTGGAGCAGCGTGCCGTCCTGGGCCGGCGTCGATACCGGCTGCACGGCGGCCACCTTGCGCCCACGCGGCAGCCACAGCACCGCCAGCGCCATCGGCAAGGCCAGGTACAAGGGCAGCCCGGTGAACGCCATGGCCGCCAACACCGCGCACAGCGCGACGCCCTGCAACAGGGCGACGGCGGCCCCCGCACGGGTCGGGGTGGCCTGCGGCGCTGCGCCGGCCGGCAGAGATCCTTCTCGCATCATTGTCGTGGTCCATCCGCATGTCGTTATTGTGACGTCATTAAACGCCACTATAACGCCATTATCCACGCTCACTTGGATGCAGCCGGCCACCCGTTGATACAGGGCAAGAAAACACGAAGGCCCCAGGGATCGCTCCGTGGGGCCTTGCGCAAGGCGTTGGATCAGATCTGCCGCTGGTGGCGGTCGAGCTGCTCGTGACGCTCCTGGGCTTCGATGCAGTACTTGGTGGTCGGGCTGATCAGCAGGCGCTTCAGGCCGATCGGCTCACCGCTGTCGTCGCACCAGCCGAAGCTTTCGTCGGCGATGCGGTCCAGGGCCATCTCCAGCTGCGGCAGCAGGCGCTGGTCGCGGTCGATGGCGTTGACCAGCCAGGTGCGTTCTTCCTCGACCGACGCCACGTCAGCCGGATCCGAGGGGCTGTCCAGGCTTTCGATGGAGGTGCGGCTGAGTTCGATGCGCTCGTGCGTTTCGACTTTCATCGCTTGCAGCAGCTTGGTGAAGAACGCGAGCTGTTCGGCGTTCATGTAGTCATCGGCCGACATGGCCAGCAACTGTTCCTTGGTCATCGATTTCTCTATGAAAAAATGTGCATTGGGCGATTCGGGTGCCGCCGACGAAGCTTCGTCGGCCGCGGAATTCTTCAAGCGCCAACCGGCACTCTTTTACAGGGGGCGGCAGTCTAAGGTGCCGCGCCCGAGTGGGCAACAGAAATGACGGCGGATTTGGCCGAAACAGGTTGGGAATCCGCTGACTGGCACCGTGGAATAGTACGGATTGCGCGCCTGCAAGACGCCATTGGGTAATATGCCGAAATAATAATGGTTCTCTCGGGTAGTAGCCAGCTAGCGCACGAAACAGCAGGAAAACGCGCTTGATAGCGGCCCTCACAACGACCCGAAGCCCCATCATGAACGACAACCTGCACCAACGCCTGGCCAGCTTCAGCAACCTGGACTGCAAGGTCGCCAAACGCTTCAACGACCGCCCCACCCTGCTCGACGCCGCCGACGATATCCTGCGTGATCAATGGCGGCAGCGACAACTGGGCAATGCCCATGACCCGCTAGGCCTGTACCTTGTCAGTGCCCGAGCGCAATCCACCACACCCTGGATCCGACCGCTCTCCCAGGTCCTGGTGGAGCGCTACTGCCAGCGCGCCACCCTCAACCTGACCGTCGGCGAGGACTTTCTCAGCACCCGTCAGGACAGCGATCCGGCCTGGCAGGTGGACCTCGACCTGCATGCCGTCGAGTTGCTGATCGACGAAGCAGGCCCGCTGCTCGTGGATGGCTACCGGCAGGCACTGGTGGCTTACTGGGGCCGCCACGACAGCAGCGGACAGACCCCCTGGAGCTGGTATTCCAGCTACCTCAAGGACCAGTTCCTGCAGGCCAGAACCCAGACCCTGCCCGGCTTCGCACAGGCCATCGTGCGCCTGGTGCATGACTATCCGACACCGGCCCAGCGCAGCGACTGGTCCAATACCAAGGGCCTGCAAGTACTCAACCTGGGCGTGGACCTGAGCGCCGACAACAAGCTCGATGCCGACCTGTCCAGCGCCGTGCTGATCGAGCATGACGACGGCGATCCACAACGCGCGCTGACCCTGCTCTTTACCCTGACCGGCAAGCTGCTGCGCTTCAACTCCCGCCAGGTCATGCTTGAAGACATCGACCACGCCCTGGCCAAGGTCGTGCGATCCGGTCAACGCCAGATCGAAATAGCGGCCTCCACCGACCCGGTGTTCCAGGTCCAGGCCCTGGGCCTGCTCGAGCAGCAGTTGCGATTGGTGGAACACCTCGCCGGACGCTACCACGGCGAGTTCGATGCCATGGCCATGAACCGTGACCTGGATCGCCTGACCTCGCTGATCGACCTGTGCGACGAGGTCGAGACTGCCCAGCGCAAGACACTCAGTGAACAGCTACCCGACTGGTTGCGCAATGCCGACAGCCGTTCACTGATGCACTACAGCGAACTGCTGATCGATGTCGCCCAGCAATATCGAGACACCCAGGGGCAGTTCTGGCTCGACGGCATCGACGATGCCGAAGCATTCGCCAATCGCTGCCTCGCCGCCCGCATGGCCAGCGATCATCCCGCCGACGCGCCCGCGCCCGAAACCATTCGCCTCACCAACTACCAGACCATCGCCGCCGCCGCTGCGGGCCAGGACATGATCATCACCTCGGGCGAGGTCACGCCGGTGGTGCTGACCCTCGCCCAACTGGCCATCGGCAACCTCGGGCTGCTCAGGCCCGGACGCGTGGTGCTGAGCAGCACGAGCGGGGATGCCCTGCCGCAATGGCTGGACGAACCCTACCTGCGTCGCCTGGTCAGCGAACTGGACATCGCCAGCGCCTACCCGGCCATGCTGCGCGGTAAACTGCTGGATGATCCGCCCCGCCGGCAGCAGCGCCAGCACCTGCTGTACCAGCAACTGCGGGCCCAGCTCCCGGCCCTGGCCATGGAGCTTTACCTGCGCGGCAGCCTGCAGGACCCGACGATTCCAGGACATGTCGCCCAGGTGTTCGCCTCCGGCCCCGATGGGCTGCTACCACGCTGGATCCTGCGGCCATTGGGGTTCATCAAGACACCCGGTTCGGCGCCGGACCATCCCCTCAACACCTGGTTGATCGAGCCTGACGATCCGGGCAGCGCAGGCTGCCTGTTGTACCGCCCGCTGCATCAGGAGCCACTGGTGCACTTCGCCGATCGCATGGCGCTGTTCGTCGCGATCAGCGCAACGGGGCCGCTGCAGGACGACCTGCTGCAACGCCTGCCGGCCGAGGACCGTCGCTTCTATGCCCACGGCGGCTTCCTCGAACCGCATCTGTTCGTGCCGCTGGACGACACCAGCGCCGTGCCATTCAGCACGCCTGCGCCTGTCAGCCTGTCCATCGAGGATGCTGTCGCCCATGTCGACCAGGCCCTGTACGACGGCTGTGTGACCGAGTCGATCCAGCGCTTCGAGGCCCAGGCCAGCACCAGCGCGCAGACCCGCTGGAACAGCTGGAAAGAACTAGGCTGGCTGCTGTTCAACACCTTGCTGCCGCTGGCCGGCGGCACCCTGGGCAAAGTAGCCTGGCTGGTCCAGATGGAAGTGGCCCTGGCCGAGTTCGTCGAATCCGATGCCGAACGCAACCCCACCGGGCACGAACTGGCCCTGGTCAACCTGTTGCTGAACATCGCCCTGCTGCTGTTCTCCCACTCGCTCATACGGCTGCAACTGGAGCAGGGCATGACACCTCGGTCGCCCGTCGGGCTGACACCACCCCACGCCTCCGAAACCGGCCCCCTCCTGCCTGTCGCGGCAGCAGTGCCCTTCACCCAGCTGGATTTCACCTGGGCCCGCCCTGATCGGCGACTCAACGACACCCAACGCGACGCGCTCGAGGCGTTGCAGGCAACGGTCAAGGCCAGCGCGCTGGGAGCGCCGATACCCAACGGCAGGCTGCGTGGGCTCTATCTGCAGGACACCCGCTTCTTCACCCTGCAGGACGGCAATGTCTACGAGGTGGAACTGGTGGTACCGCAGCGGCTGCGCATCATCGGCCCGGACCTCACCCAGGGCCCATGGCTGCACCGCGACGAGATCGGCCGCTGGCAACTGGACCTGCGCCTGGGGCTCAAGGGCGGCATGCCATTGTCCGAGCAGATCCGCCGGATGCGCCTGGACAAGGAGACGGCCATGCAGGCGGCCAATGAGGCGATCATGGCGGACAAGGCACTGATGACGGACAGGATCCGGGAGTTGAGCACCATCGACAAGCTGGCCGCCACTGCCCTCGATGATGCGACCCTGGAGCGTTGCCAGGGCAAGGTGCAGGCCTTGTCGGCATTCTGGACCACCCATATAGAACACCTCAGGACCCGCAACGCCATGCAACCGGTGAAAGACTTTCGCAAGGTACATGCATTCGCGCTGTACCAGGACTGCTCCTGCCAGCAGCTCCTGCGTACCCTGCTGCAAAAACGCTACCAGCCCATCCGCGAGCAACTGGCGCAGATCGCCCGGCAACAGGACCAGGACGGCGAGGAGCTCAGCCGCGCCGACATCCGCATCGCGACCCAGCGCCTGGACACCATGCAACCGCTGCTCGAGCAGATGATCCACAACAACACCCTGCTACGCCAACGCCAGGAAGAACTGACCCGGCTGGCCGGCCAGCGACACCCCGATATCGTCCACTGGCGCGATCTGATGGCCGTCCCCTCCGCCACCGCGAACAAGGACCTGTTCCTGCGCTTCCTGCACCTCGAAAGCCTGCTCAACCGCCTGACCCTGGTCCATGGTCTGAGCAACGATACCGCCTACTGGCGCGACCGCTTCTGGCGCAGCTTCCAGCTCGGCATCATCCAGCGCAGCGAACTGTACAAGCTGGCCGATGCCGATCAGGAAGTGTCGGTGCGCTTGCTGCGCAGCATCCAGGGGCATTTCCAGGCCGCCGCGCGCCAGTTGGGCAACCTCGCGGAGCGCGTGCCCGGCGAGGCCGCGCAACAGACCCTGCAACGCCTGCGCGACGAACTGGAGCACATCCAGGGCCTGATTGCCCAGGACCTGGGCAATTTGCCCGACTACCCACCGGTCAGCTCCCTCAAGCAGTTGCGCAGCAAGGTTCCCGGCCTGATCGAAACCACCGAACATGGCCTGCTGCTGGCCGAGCCCCGCACGAACGACGCCAGCACCGTGGACATTCCGGGCCCCGACAGCAAGACCCCGGGCCAGACCTACCATCTCAAGCACGGTGAATGGGTCGAGGTCGCACCGGCGATTGTGGTCAACCGTGCGTCAGGCCTGAGCCTCAAGCGCCTGCTCAAGGGCAGCGACGGGCTTATCGCCGAAACCGCGCAGGAAGTGGCCCGCCTGCAACGGGCCTCGGACAGCTACCTGCCAGTGGAGATCGAGGAGTCCGTGCTGCACCAGCGTGACCGCCTGCTGGAACGGGTCGAGGACATCGAGGCGCGTCTGACAGCGGACAATGAAACCGACGAGGCGAGCCAGGGCAAGGATGCCGAAAGGGTGGCCAGGCACCTGCGCGATCTGGCCGCAGAGATGGCTCGCCAGGCGACCCGGATGCGTATGGACGCCGCCGTGGCGCGTCAACCGAGGATGGGCGAGGTGCAGTTCCTGTTGGAGCAAGGCGAAGTGCGGATCGCCCTGGTCGGTGGCCGCACCCGCCTGGCTAAGGTCAAGGGCCGCCCCGTCGACTACCTGGACGAATACAGCATCAGCCGGGGTGGCCAGGCGCTGTGGTACGCCCACTTCCACTACCCGGCAGCGGACACGGCCAAGGCCGACTTCACCGCCGGCCACCTGAAGACTGCTGCCCAGCGCCATGCCGCCGGCGGACGCCATACCGACGCCAGCGGCAAGGAGGTTGAGGTCTACCGGGCGCCCATCACCAGCGCCGCAGCCGAGCGCTACTTCTTCAACCTGTAGTGACATGGGGCGCCGTACAAACGGCGCCCGCGTGACATCAACGGTCCTTGAACTGCGCCTCGCGCTTGGCGATGAACGCGGCCATGCCTTCCTTCTGGTCTTCGGTAGCGAATGCAGCGTGGAATACCCGGCGCTCGAAGCGCACGCCCTCGCTCAGGGTGACTTCGAAGGCGCGGTTGACGCTTTCCTTGACCATCATGCTCACCGGGATCGACTTGCTGGCGATGGTCGCGGCCACTTTAAGCGCCTCTTCCACCAGCTCCGCCTGCGGCACGATACGCGCCACCAGGCCGGCGCGCTCGGCTTCCTCGGCGCCCATCAGGCGGCCGGTCAGGCACAGTTCCATGGCCTTGGCCTTGCCCACGGCGCGGGTCAGGCGCTGGGTGCCACCCATGCCCGGCAGCACGCCGAGATTGATTTCCGGCTGGCCGAACTTGGCGTTGTCGGCGGCCAGGATGAAATCGCACATCATCGCCAGCTCGCAGCCACCGCCCAGGGCGAAGCCCGACACCGCGGCGATGATCGGTTTGCGCCGGTTGGCGATGCGATCGGAATCGCTGAACAGGTCCTCGACGTAGATCTGCGGGTATTGCAGCTCGGCCATTTCCTTGATGTCGGCGCCGGCGGCAAAGGCCTTGGCGGAACCAGTCAGTACCACGCAGCCGATGTTCGGGTCACGCTCCAGCTGGTCCAGGGCCTGGTTGATCTCGCCGACGATCTGCGCGTTCAGCGCGTTGAGTGCCTGCGGGCGGTTGAGGGTGATCAGGCCGACCTTGCCGTGGATGTCCAACAGGATGGTTTCGAATGCCATGCAGTCTGCTCCTTCAAAGATTGCGCGCAATGACCATGCGCTGAATGTCGCTGGTGCCTTCGTAGATCTGGCAGACCCGCACGTCGCGGTAGATCCGCTCCAGCGGGAAGTCGCTCAGATAGCCATAACCGCCGAGGGTCTGCAAGGCGTCCGAACAGACCTTTTCGGCCATTTCCGAGGCGAAAAGCTTGGCCATCGACGCTTCCACCAGTGCCGGACGCCCGGCATCGCGCAGGGCGGCGGCGTGCAGCACCATCTGCCGGGCCACGGCAATCTTCGTTGCCATGTCGGCCAGGCGGAAGGCCACGGCCTGGTGCTCGATCAGTGGCTTGCCGAAGGTCTGCCGCTCGTTGGCGTAGTCGCGTGCTGCCTCAAAGGCGGCGCGGGCCATGCCCACCGACTGCGAGGCGATGCCGATGCGGCCGCCTTCAAGGTTGGCCAAGGCGATCTTGTAGCCCTGCCCTTCCTCACCCAGGCGATTGGCTACCGGCACCCGCACATTGTCGAAGACGATCTGGCAGGTGTCGGAGGCGTGCTGACCGAGCTTGTCCTCGACCCGTGCCACCTGGTAACCCGGTGAGTCGGTGGGCACGATGAAGGCGGTGATGCCGCGCTTGCCGGCGTCCGGGTCGGTCACGGCGAAGACAATCACCACCCCGGCGTTCTGCCCGGAGGTGATGAACTGCTTGCTGCCGTTGAGCACGTAGTGGTCGCCGTCCAGGCGGGCGCGGGTCTTCAGGCTGCTGGCGTCGGAGCCGGCCTGGGGCTCGGTCAGGGCGAAGGCGCCGAGCATCGAGCCGCTGGCCAATGGCGCGAGGAACTGCTGTTTCTGCGCCTCGCTGCCGAACTTGAGGATCGGCACGCAGCCCACCGAATTGTGCACGCTCATGATGGTCGAGCAGGCGCCGTCACCGGCGGCGATCTCTTCCAGGGCCATGGCATAGGCCACGTAGCCAGTGTCGCTGCCGCCGTATTGCTCCGGTACCAGCATGCCGAACAGGCCCAGGCCGGCCATCTCCTCGATGGCCTCCCTGGGGAAACGGTGTTCCTTGTCCCATTGCTCGGCAAACGGCTTCAGGCGCTCCTGGGCGAAGTCGCGCACGGCGTCGGCGATCTGTTGTTGCTCTTCAGTTACCAGCATGATTCACCTCAGTACAGGCACTCGACCGCCATGGCCGTCGCTTCGCCGCCGCCGATGCAGATGGCCGCCACGCCACGGCGCAGGTTGTTCTGGCGCAGGGCCGACAGCAGGGTCACGAGAATGCGCGCGCCCGAGGCGCCGATCGGGTGGCCCAGGGCGCAGGCGCCGCCGTGAATATTGACTTTGTCATGGGGCAGGTCGAGGTGCTTCATGGCCGCCAGGGTGACCACGGCGAAGGCCTCGTTGATCTCGAACAGGTCCACCTCGGCCAGGTTCCAGCCGGTACGCTTGAGCAGCTTGTCGATGGCACCGATGGGCGCGGTGGGGAACAGTGCCGGGGTGTCGGCGAAGGCCGCGTGGCCATGGATCACCGCCAGCGGCTTGAGGCCGCGTTTCTCGGCCTCGGAGCGACGCATCAGCACCAGCGCGGCGGCGCCGTCGGAAATCGAGCTGGAGTTGGCCGCGGTGACGGTGCCGCCCTCGCGGAAAGCCGGCTTGAGCTGCGGGATCTTGTCCAGACGCGCCTTGGGCGGCTGCTCGTCGTCCTTGATGATGCGCTTTTCCTTGCCATCGGTGACTTCCACCGGAACGATCTCGGCGGCGAAGCGGCCGCTCTTGATCGCGTCCTGGGCGCGGGTCAGCGAAGCGATGGCAAAGGCGTCCTGGGCCTCGCGGCTGAAGTCGCCCTTCTGCGCGCAGTCCTCGGCGAAGGTGCCCATCAGACGGCCCTTGTCGTAAGCGTCTTCCAGGCCGTCCATGAACATGTGGTCGATGATCTTGCCGTGCCCCATGCGGTAGCCGCCACGGGCCTTGTCCAGCAGGTAGGGGGCGTTGGTCATGCTTTCCATGCCACCGGCGACGATCACGTCGGCGCTGCCGGCCAGGAGCTGGTCATGAGCCATGATGGCGGCCTGCATGCCCGAGCCGCACATCTTGTTCAAGGTGGTGCAGGTGGTGTGCTTGTCCAGGCCGGCACCCAGCGCCGCCTGGCGTGCCGGTGCCTGGCCCTGCCCGGCCGGCAGCACGCAACCGAACAGCACCTGCTCGACACTGGCGGCATCGATACCGGCGCGCTCGACGGCGGCACGAATCGCCGCGCTGCCCAGCTGCGCCGCGGTCAGGCTCTTGAGGTCACCCTGCAGGCCGCCCATGGGCGTGCGCACGGCGCTGACGATGACAATCGGATCATTGGCGAGGGTCATGTTCGGTTCTCCTTACTTGGCAGCCATGCGCAGCGCGCCGTCGAGGCGGATCACCTCGCCGTTGAGCATGCTGTTCTCGATGATATGACGGGCCAGTGCTGCGTATTCCTGCGGGCGGCCCAGGCGTGGCGGGAACGGCACGCCGGCGGACAGCGAGGCACGGACTTCGTCGGTCATGCCGGCCATCATCGGGGTTTCGAAAATGCCGGGAGCGATGGTCATCACGCGGATGCCGAAGCGCGCCAGCTCACGGGCCGCCGGCAGGGTGAGGCTGGCGATGGCGCCCTTGGAGGCGGCATAGGCGGCCTGGCCGATCTGGCCGTCATAGGCGGCGATGGAGGCGGTATTGATGATCACGCCCCGCTCGCCACCCTCGTCCGCCGGTCCTTCGGCCATGGCCGCGGCGGCCAGGCGCAACAGGTTGAAACTGCCGATCAGGTTGACGTTGATGACCTTGGCGAAGCTGCCCAGGGCGTGCGGGCCGTTCTTGCCCAGGACCTTCTCGGCACCGACGATGCCGGCGCAGTTGACCAGCCCGTGCAGGCTGCCGAAGGCGCCGACCGCGGCATCGACCGCTGCCTTGGCGGCCTGCTCGTCGCTGATATCGGCCACCGCGAAGCGGGCATTGGCGCCCAGTTCGGCGGCCTTGTCTTCGACTGCCGCGGCGTTCAGGTCGACCAGCATGACCTTGGCGCCGGCCTCGATGAGCATTTGCGCGGTGGCGGCGCCCAGGCCCGAGGCCGCGCCGCTGACGATGAAATTCTTTTGAGTGATGTGCATGTCGGTCTTCCTTCAGGCGCCCGCAGCGATCGGCTGCGCGGCTTGTTGTCGGGCGATTTCCTGGTTGCGCAGGATGAAGCGTTGCAGCTTGCCGCTCGGGGTCTTGGGCAGCTCGCCGACGAATTCGATTTCACGCGGGTAGGCGTGGGCGTAGAGGCGCTGGCGTACATGCTGGCGCAGGGTTTCCTCAAGTTCGGCGCTGCCCTGGTAACCCTGGGCCAGCACCACGAAGGCCTTGATCAGTTCGGTGCGTTCCGGGTCGGGCTTGCCGATCACCGCCGCCTCGACCACTGCCGGGTGCTCGATCAGGGCGCTTTCCACATCGAATGGGCCGACCCGGTAGCCGGAGGTGGTGATCACATCGTCGCTGCGACCGACGAAGCTGATGCTGCCATCCTGGTTGAGCTCGACGGTGTCGCCGGACAGGTAGTACTTACCGCAAAAGGCCTTGGTCGGCAGCCCGTGGTAGCCGGCGAACCAGCACAGCGGCGACTGCTCGCGATCCACCGCGAGGATGCCAGGCTGGCCGACAGGCAGTTCGTTGCCCTGCTCGTCCACCACCACGATGCGGTGGCCGGGAATGGCGAAGCCGGCCGAACCCAGGTGCACCGGGTGCGCCAGCGCATGGTGGTTGCACAGCACCATGCCCAGCTCGGTCTGGCCATAGTGGTCGTGGATGGTCACCCCGAGCTCGTCGGCGAACCAGCGGATCACTTCCGGGTTGAGCGGTTCGCCGGCACTGCTGACCACCCGTAGGCGCCCTTTGATCGGCGCCGAGAATGCGCTGCCCGCCGCGATCAGCAACCTGTAGGCCGTGGGCGAGCCTGCCAGGTTGGTGATGCCCAGCTTGTCGATGACCCGCGCGCAGCTTTCAACGCTGAACGGGCCGTCGTAGAAAGTGGTGGCGTGGCCCAGCGACAGCGGTCCGGTAACCGCGTAGTACAAGCCGTAGGCCCAGCCGGGGTCGGCCAGGTTCCAGAAGTTGTCTTCCGGGCGCAGGCCGATGGCGTCGCGCATGTAGCCCTGGAACGCGACGATGGCGCGCAGTGGCACTTCCAGCGGCTTGGCCGGGCCGGTGGTGCCCGAGGTGAACATCAACAGGAAAGGATCGTCGCCGGTACGCATCACCGGCGCGCAATCGCCGGCGGCGGCCTCGAGACTGCGATGGAAGTCCAGTTCGCCCTCGACGGCGGCGACCGTGACGATGGTCGGGCAGTCCGCCACCTCATCGAGCTTGGGCCGGTTGTTGCGATCGGTGATCACCACCTTGGCGTGGGACTGCTCGAGGCGGTGCTCGATGGCCTTCGGGCCGAATGCGGTAAACAGGGGTTGGTAGACCGCGCCCAGGCGCCAGGTGGCAAGGATGGTCACCAGCAATTCGGGGGTACGCGGCATGAGCCCGGCGACCCGGTCGCCGGCCTCGACGCCCTGGGCCTTGAGCACGTTGGCAAAGCGCGCGGCCAGGGCCTGCAGTTGATCGAAGGTGTAGCGCCCGCTGTTGCCATCCCGGTCTTCCCAGACCAGGGCGGGTTTGTTGCTGCCGGTGTGGCGGTCGCAGCACTCGACACAGGCGTTGAGGGCCTCGAGGTTGCCATGCAGCGCCGCGGCGGCGGCCCGGGCATGGTCGAACGAACGGGCGGCCTCGGCGTAATCGCGCATCGTCAGACTCCTGGTTTCTTATTGTTGGAGTGCACCATCGGTCTGACGATGTTCGCGCCGAGAGGCGCAGCCGGCAATGGCCAAAGCTGTCAATCCGGCTGAGCGGATTCGCCATCCTCCGGGCCGAGCTTAACGCCCACGGCCTCAAGGTCCAGCACTTCCTGGGTCAGCGTGACCATCATCGCGCGCTCACTGGCCTCGCGCTCCGCCGCCACGGCATTGCAGGCCTTCAGGTACGCATCGCTGCTCAAGGCCTGCTCATCCAACGCGGCAAGCTTTTCAGCGAACTCTTCGTCATGCTGGGCAAAGAGCTCGCCATGCCGCACTTTCAGGTAATCACGCCAGAATTCACGATTGGCCAGGCTCTGCACCAGGTGCCCATCTGTCTCGTCCGCCAGCACCGCATCGACCGCCCGCTCTTTCAACGCAGGAGTGATGTCCGCCAACGCACCATACAGCATCGACCTGGGCTGCCCGATCAGACCCAGCGTATCGGCCAACTCAACCCGCAAGCCAAGCACGACCTCCAGCTCGTCGACCTCCTGCCCCGCTGCCTCCCGCAACATCACCTCCTGCCTGGCGAACTCATCGAGACGGTCCAGGCGAAACAGGGCCCGCCCCAACTTCAACAGTTCGTCACCATTGCTGCCCACCTTGCCCTCCACTTCGGCATGGTGAACCAGTGCCCGCATCCACAACCTGCTGAAGCGTTCCGCGACACTGTCATGGCAGGTGAGCTGGATACCGGCATGGGTGAAGAGGTCGTCGCGCAATACGCTGTCGGAGTCGACATCCTCGATCAACTGCCAGACCTGCTCGCCCAGGTATTCGGGGGCCTGGAGGAAATCCTGGGTCCTGGTGAGGGTGGCCAACAGCAGGAACAATTGTGCGCTGCCTTCGAGTTGTTGCACGCGCTGCCACATGGCACGTCGTTCAGCACGCCCCTGCGGCTCACCCGTCTCGAGCCAGCGTTGCAAGGGGTCGATAACCTCCGGCAACTGCGCGTCGACCGGTTCGTCAGCGTCCCCGGCCATGAATGCGGTCAACGTTGGCAGTGGCACCGGGTTGCCGTCCAGGTTCACGCGACGCCTGAAGGTCCGCGAAGTTGCCATCAGGCCATTGGGAACCGTGGAAATCAGGTTGAAGCGCAGATCGGCCAGGATCAGTTGAGTGCATCGCTCGATACCTGTCGGCACACTTCTCAGGGAGCATCGGTTCGCCCTGAGGAATTGCAGCTCGGTAAGACGGGAGAAGTCCAGCTCCAGCGAACGCAGCGGATTGAAGTCGAGCACCAGGGTCTCCAGGCCTTCAAGGCTGGACAAGGTGGCGACGCCCGAGGCATTCATCTGGATGCGATTCGACCTCATCTCCAGCCGCCTGAGCCTGGGCAACTGGGCAATCTGCTCAGGCACCGTAGTCAGCAGGTTATTGTTCAGGCTCAAGGTTTCCAGGGAATCGAAGCAGCCCAGGAACATCGGCGACATGCTCATCAGGTCCATGCCGGACATGCGCAACTCGTAGATGTGCCCCATGTCGATTTCCGCGGGCAGGTCTGGTAACGAGCCGATGCGCCAGCCCTCGATGCTCAGGATACGCCCGACACGGTCCTGGCTGTAGCTGCGAATGGTTTCACCCTCATGACGCCAGGCGCTGCGCAGGCGATTGGAGAACTGCCGGCGCCGATTGCGCAGTGCACGGCTGCGCGGCTCACGTTCCCAGACGCTTAGCGTATCTTCCAGGTAGGTGAAGTTGGTTTCCTGGGACAACAGCTCCTCGATGGCATCCCCCGTGCGCAACTGCCACTCCTGGATCATCCTTTCCACTTCGACAATGCTCAGCGAGGGGTAAAGCGCCCTGACACGCAGCCTCAGGGTGTCCATGGTCCCCGAGCGCCTGGAGAGCGAACCGCCAAGGGTGTAGCCGACTCGCCCATCGGGCAAGCGCTTGCCAGGGTTGAACCTGGGGGCCACTGCCCGCCAGCCTAACCGATTGATGATTGCGTCTCGTGATTTTGGCAGTTCGCCGATGATCGCTTGGCGCAGTTGCTCGGCTGGTGACTGCCCAGTGAGCTTGAGGGCCTGCTTTCCCTCCTGTCCGAGCAAGCCCACCAGGGCCTGGAACAACCCGCCCGGCGCGTCGATGTCCTGCTCCAGCGCCAGCCCCTGGTGGTCATAAAGGTGGAACTGGCCCGACCGCCAGACCAGCACAGTGCGTTTCTCGCGCAGACCTTGAGGGTCCAGCACACTGATCAGTCGGCCAAACGCCGAACCCTCGCGCAGCTCCAGGTTCAGCGACGCAGGCCAGTTGGCGAGTCTGGGCAGCAAGGCCAGCACCAGCTCGCCAGTCCCATCGGTGTAGCTGGTATCCAGCAGAAGACCTTCCAGTGCCCGTGTCAGTCGTGCTTGCCCGAGCAGCGAGCGAACCTGTTTGAGGATCGCCATCGGCAACCGAGACTCGCTGATGGCCACCCGTCGCAGCATCGCGTCGGCGCTCTGCACCGCTTCGGTGGCGTAGGCCAGGGGCAAGCCGGGAAACTCGCTTTGCAACTGCTGCAGCAGCGCGTCCGCTGCAGGTTCATCGTCCGGCAATGCCTCCAGCGGATCCTCGGCGAGCAAAAGGTCTTCCGCCAGGTGGTTGTGCAGCGCCTCACGCAGCTCATACCGTCGCGTCAGCAACTGCCTGCCGATGGCTTGGTCATCCAGCGTATGCATGTCCGCACAGGCTCTGCACCATGCCAGCACCTGGGTGTCCTCGAGGAGCGCACCGGGCTTTTCCAGTGCGCTGAACAGCGCCGAAACCCGACTCGCCGCCATATAGCGCCTCAAGGTATCCCGCAGGGCGATCGGCGCCTGGCGGTTCTCCACCAGCACCCCACGCAATGCCTCCTTGTCGACGCCGGCAGCTTGCAGTATTCGTCCGGCCGTTTCGGCGCAAAGCGGCGGGTCCAGCGGCCACAGACGGTTGAGCATCCGCGTGCTGTCGTCCCACTCCAGAGGTCGCTCCAGGCGAATGCGCCAGCAACGCTCGCCATTGAAATCGACCGGCGGCCCGTAAGCGTCGGCGCGCTCGGCATGGCGCAAACTCCAGGGTTTGCCTGGCGCCTCCCGTTGCAGTTCGTAGTACTTGTCGTCGACACGCAACCAGCGCCGGGAGCCCTCGCCGTACAAGCCGTTGTCCAACAGCCGCGCCGCCCCCGGGTCAGATTCGTACACCTGCAGGTCCGCCTGCCACAGGCGCGAGCCCTGGCTTGTCCTGACCGGATCGAGCAGGTCAACGAACGAACTGCGCTTGAGCACGCTTGCCACCGCCGTGGCACCTGCAGCGGTGGCCGCTGTGATCGCCACGGTCTCGGCGACGCTGAACAGATGCTCCAGCGCTTCATGCTGGTGCCCCTCGCTCCAGTCGACAGCGCCTTCATACACATGCGCGAGGGTATCCATTACCAGGGTCGCGAACAGTGCCACACCGACGATAGGAATACCCAGCCCCGCCAGTCCGAGCACGGTGAAACCGATCCCTGACCAGGTGGCCAGGCGCTCGTTGGCGGCCTGCTGATCGGCGTCCGCGTTCGAGACCAGCAGCAGCTTGCCGTCATCCCTGAACCGCTCTACCTGGGTAGTGGCCAGTGTGGTGAAGATGTCCTGCCCGGAAGCGGCACCTTTCATTTGCAGATCTGGCACCTCATCACTCAGGCGCACGTCCAGCAACTGACTGAAGGCAGCGCGGTCACGCAGCCGAATCCGTTCGCGAAAGTCCCGACGGATATCCGCGTTTTCCAGCTCACTTGCCAGCGCCTGCTCCATGCACTGGGCTGAATCGAAACGGCGCAGGGAGTTCTGCCCATCATCGGGCACGTAGAGGATCACGCCCTTGTCCGTACCCTGCGCGTCACGCAACTGGATCTTCAAGGCGTTCTCGACGGTGAACCCCAGCATGCGCAGTTCACCCGCGCCGGCGAAGCACTGTTGACCTGGCTGATCTGCCTTGCCGCTCGAAAGCTGGTCAAGGGCCATGTACTCCTCGACGCTGATCTGCGCACGACACAGGGCAAGCTCGCACATCAGGACAAATGCGGCTCGTTTATGCTCAGCAAGCAAAGTTCGATTGGCCGGGCTGAACACCTGAGCGATCAATACCTGGTACTGCTTGCCCAGATCCAGCTTGCGGCAGGCATCGGCAACACCCTCTGGACTGGACATGACAGCCGAAGCGCCGCTGTTCACCAATCCTGTGGCAACAAAGAACGAGGCGGATGTAGGGAAGTTCTGCATCAGCCGCAGCCGTGCCGGAGAACGCAACTCGCGTGGCTCGACACTAGGCGTGGACAGGATCGGCGTCACCCCGTACCAGGCGTCGACCCACTCCAGCGCATCCAGCGCGGGCCCGTCGGGCAACAGGGTCTTGAGCATCGGTTGGAAATGCTGCTCGGCGAACTGTTGCGCCGATACCAAAGCAGTTGTAGCCCGCGCCAGTTGCTTACGACTCTTTTCATGGACCTGGAACGCCTTGTGCAGTGCTCTCAGGCGCTCCACGGAAGCCTGTGTGAACCAGTCCGGCAGTCTTGCACCAATGAATTTGTCCAGAAGTACGCGAAGTTGCGCATTCCTGCCTGCTTCGGTTGGCGAGAGGGTATTAGAAGTCATGCTGTAAGGACCTTGTGCTTTAAGGTACCTCACAGTGCACAAGCCGCCAGCGCCGCTTCAGCGGGAAGACTCACCCACCCGCTACGCCACCTTCATGCATGACCAGCGAACGATAATGGCCCGGGTTACAACCGAACCACTTGCGAAACGCCTTGTAGAACGAGCTGCTGTCGGCAAAACCCAGGCGCTCGGCGATATCACCCAATCCCAGTTGCGCCTCGGCCAGCCAGGCAATGGCCAGCTCCCGACGCACGCCATCCTTGATGCCCTGGTAGCTCTGGCCCTCTTCCGACAGACGCCGGCGCAACGTCGACACCGACATGTGCAGGGTGGCGGCCACCTGCTCGGCGTCCGGCCAGCCCCCCGGCGGCATTTCCAGCAAGCGGTGGCGGATCTGCCGGGCCAGACTGGCCGGGTCGCGGAACTTGACCAGGATGTTGCCCGGGGCCTCGGCCAGGAAGCGCTGCAACTCCTCGTCACTGCGTCTGACCGGCAGTTCAAGGCATTCGGCGGCGATGATCATCCGCGTGCGCGGGCGCTCGAACTGCAGGTTCTCGGAAAACATCACCCGGTAGTCGTCGCAAAACGGCGGCTCGGCGCAGCGCAGGTCGATGGCCAGGATCGGGATGCGCCGCCCGGCCAGCCAACAGGCCAGGCCGTGCACGATCATCCAGAAGGTGAAGTAGGTGAACGCCCGGCGCGGCGTATCGCCGGGTTCGTTGATGACGATCTCGGCCAGGCTCTGCTGGCGCACCAGGCCCGGCTGCAGGTCTTCGAGCATCAGCGACAGGAACGCCAGCAGGTTGTCCAGGGCCGCGCCCAGGGTCGGCTGGGCCATGGCGCTGCGGGCCATGAAGGCCAGGCTGCCGCTGCGCAGGCCGCGCCGGTCCATGGCGAAGAACTCGTCGTTGCAGCGCCGCGCCAACAGGCGCCAGAGCCGGGCGTAGGACTCCGCCGTGACCCGCGCCTCGGGCAGGTCCAACTGCTCGGCCGCGATCCCGGCACGCGCCAGCAGCCCGGCGTCGGGCTCGCCGGCCGGGCAGGTCTGCAACAGGGCTTCGCGCACCAGTTGCATGGAAATGGTGTCCTTCTCGCTCATCGACAATCCAGTCTGCGCTGTGGCCGCCATCTTAGGCCGCCATGGGGAAAACGTCAGCCGCCAATCACTGACCGGCGGCCAGGCTCAGGAACGCCTGGATCAGGCGCAACTCACGGCGGCGCTCCAGGCAACCGACCATGTGCTGGTTGACCAGACCCTGGCCGCCCAGGGGGCGGGCCACCACCCGCGGGTCATGGGCCACTTCGGTGGAGGACACCACGCCGATGCCCAGCTCCGCCGCCACCGCCTCGGTGACCGCTTCGCGGCTGTCCAGTTCCAGCAGCACCCGGGGTTGCACGCCAGCGTCGGCGCAGGCCTTGTCGAAGGTGCGCCGGGTGGTCGAGCTGGGCTCGCGCAGCACCATGATCTGCCTGTCCAGCTCGGCCAGCGGCAAGTCACCCCCGGCACCCGCCCAGGCATGCCCCACCGGCAACAGTGCACACAACCGCGATTCGCATAACGCCTGCAGGTGCAGGCCCTTGCGCGGCTCGATCTCGGTCAGCACGGCCACATCGGCATGTTCCGACAGCAACGCGGCCAGGGTTTCCTGGGCATTGCCCAGGCGCAGGTTGACGGTGATGCCGGGGTAGCGCTCGCGCAGTTGCGCCAGCATCGGCATCACCCGGTGCGGGCCGTCCGCCGCCACCTCCAGGCGCCCGGTCAGCAACTGCCGGTTGGCCTCGAGCATGGCCTGGGCTTCCTCGGCCAGGCCGAACATGGCCCGGGTGATGGCCGCCAGGCGCGTGCCCTCCTCGGTCAGCTCGACCCGCCGGGCGGTACGGCGCAGCAAGGTGATCTGGTAGTGCTCCTCCAACGCCTTCACATGCCCGGTCACCGCCGGCTGGCTGATGAACAGGCGCTCGGCGGCGCGGGTGAAGCTGCCCTCGCGGGCGACGGCGTCGAAGGCGCGGAGCTGGAACAGGTTCATATCTATCGGCCTGACTTATGGCTGGCATATCTACAAACAATTTGATTGATGACACGGCGAATTGCAACCTAGCCCCACTAAGTTTCCAGCCCACCGCAAGTGAGGAACCCCGGAATGAGCAACGCCCCGATCCTGCTGACCCCCGGTCCCCTGACCACCTCGATCCGCACCCGCCAGGCCATGCTCGTGGACTGGGGCTCGTGGGATCGCGACTTCAACCAGCTGACCGCCAGCGTGTGCGAACAACTGCTGGCCATCATCGACGGCAGCGCCAGCCACCACTGCGTGCCCCTGCAAGGCAGCGGCACCTTCGCCGTCGAGGCCGCCATCGGCACCCTGGTACCCCGTGACGGCAAGGTGCTGGTGCTGATCAACGGCGCCTACGGCCAGCGCCTGGCGAAGATCTGCAAGGTGCTGGGCCGCGCCTACAGCACCTTCGAGACCGCCGAGGACCAGCCGACCACCGCCGCCGACGTCGACCGCCTGCTGGCCGCCGACCCCGCCGTGACCCATGTGGCGCTGATCCACTGCGAGACCAGCACCGGCATCCTCAACCCGCTGCCCGAGATCGCCCAGGTGATCCAGCGCCACGGCAAGCGCCTGATCATCGACGCCATGAGCTCGTTCGGTGCGCTGCCGATCGATGCTCGTGAAATTCCCTTCGAAGCGCTGATCGCCGCCTCCGGCAAGTGCCTGGAAGGCGTGCCGGGCATGGGCTTCGTCTTCGCCGAAAAAACCGCCCTGGCCGCCGCCGAGGGCAACGCCCACTCCCTGGCCATGGACCTGCACGACCAGCACGCCTACATGGCCAAGACCGGCCAGTGGCGCTTCACCCCGCCGACCCACGTGGTCGCCGCCCTGCACGAAGCGCTGCAGCAATACAACGAAGAAGGTGGACTGCCCGCTCGCCACCAACGCTACGCCGACAATTGCAAGACCTTGCTCGACGGCATGGCGAAGATCGGTCTGAAGAGCTTCCTGCCCGCCGACATCCAGGCACCGATCATCGTCACCTTCCACGCGCCGAAGGATCCGCGCTACCAGTTCAAGGACTTCTATGAGCGGGTCAAGGCCAAGGGCTTCATCCTCTACCCGGGCAAGCTGACCCAGGTCGAGACCTTCCGCGTCGGCTGCATCGGCGTGGTTGGCGCCGATGGCATGCAGGCCGCCGTGAACGCCGTGGCCGAGGTGCTGCGGGAAATGGAAGTGCTGGACATCTGACCCTCTGCCCACCCAATTCAAGGAAAACGCGCACATGAACTACAGCAACCCCACCCAGCTGCAAGCCGCCATCCTCGACTGGGCCGGCACCGTGGTCGACTTCGGCTCCTTCGCCCCGACCCAGATCTTCGTCGAAGCCTTCGCCGAGTTCGACGTGCAGGTGTCCATCGAAGAAGCCCGTGGCCCGATGGGCATGGGCAAGTGGGACCATATCCGCACCCTGTGCGACGTGCCGGAAATCGCCGAGCGCTACCGCAAGGTGTTCGGCCGCACGCCCACCGACGACGATGTCACCGCCATCTACGAGCGCTTCATGCCGCTGCAGATCGAGAAGATCGCCGTGCACTCGGCACTGATCCCAGGCGCTCTGGACACCCTGACCGGGCTGCGCAAGGACGGCCTGAAAATCGGCTCCTGCTCCGGCTACCCGAAGGTGGTGATGGACAAGGTGGTCGAACTGGCCGCGCAGAACGGCTACGTGGCCGACCATGTGGTGGCCACCGACGAGACGCCGAACGGTCGCCCGTGGCCGGCCCAGGCGCTGGCCAACGTGATTGCCCTGGGCATCGACGATGTGGCCGCCTGCGTGAAAGTCGACGATACCGTGCCGGGGATCCTCGAAGGCCGCCGCGCCGGGATGTGGACCGTGGCGCTGGTGTGCTCGGGCAATGCCCTGGGGCTGACCTGGGAAGGCTACCGGGCGTTGAGCGCGGAGAAGCTGGAGAGCGAGCGCAAGCGGATCCACGCGATGTTTGCCGGGTCGCGCCCGCACTACCTGATCGACACCATCAATGAACTGCCCGAGGTGATCGCCGATATCAACCGGCGGTTGGCCAAGGGGGAGATGCCGCAGAGCGCATGATGTCGAAAAGCATCGCGGGGCAAGCCCGCTCCCACGCCCAGCATACATGCATGCCTGGCGTGGGAGCGGGCTTGCCCCGCGATGCTTTTGGGGGGATCAGACTGCCCGGTTCAACTTCACCCACGACGCGAACCTGTCGATAAAGCCCTGCAGGAAGGGCCGGGTCTTGTCATTGAGCTTGCCGCTGTCATCGAACAACGTCGCCGCCCCACCGATATAAGCCTCGGGCATCTGCATGCACGGCATGTCGAGGAACACCAGCGACTGGCGCACCGCGTGATTGGCGCCAAACCCGCCGATCGCCCCCGGCGACACGCTGGCCACCGCCGCCGGCTTTCCGCTCCATACGCTCTGCCCATAGGGCCGCGAACCCACGTCGATGGCGTTCTTCAACCCGCCCGGCACCGAACGGTTGTACTCCGGGGTGACGAACAACACCGCGTCGCTGCGGCGGATTTCGTCGCGAAAATGCTTCCACGCCTCGGGTGCGCCCTCGGCCTCGACATCCTCGTTGTACAACGGCAGGTCGCCGATCTCGACGATCCGCAGGGCAAGGCTGGACGGCGCCAGCTCAGACAGCGCGCGGGCCACCTTGCGGTTGTAGGACTCCTTGCGCAAGCTGCCGACGACGACCGCAACCGAATAGACCTGGCTCATGGCGTTTTGCAACCTCTGCTCTGGGAATGGGACCTGTTAGTTATAGATGACCGTTCCTCGGCTTCCCGGTTTTTTTCCATTCGGCTGAAAACTTCCCGGGCGTTTCACTGGTCTATGCCTACAGACATTTCCTACACGATTCAGAGGTTTCCACCTAAATGGCAGCAGTAATGGTCGGCCAGTTCCACGCCCGCGACGCCGAAGGCCGTATCTACCCCGTCCACGAATTCCAGGAATCCACCCTGCAGGCCGACGGCAGCACCCTCGGCGCGCCGGTCACCAGCTATCGGCTGGCCATCGGCGACCGCGTCAACCACCTGGGCGACGACCGCTTCGAGCTGGCCCAGACCGGCGTCGAGATCATCCGCATTCCTTGACGCAATCGACGGTGTACAGCGTCCCCTCGCGTTGCAGGCCATGCACGTCGGCGACGAAACCCGGGAAGCCCTGGTCGAAGGCCCGGGCGCACTCCAGGTAGACCAGGATCGAGCGGGTCGCCTCGGTGAAGCGCTCGCCCGGCATGATCAAGGGGATCCCCGGCGGATACGGCACCAGCATCACCGCCGCGACCCGGCCCAGCAGCTGCTCGATCGGCACCGCCTCCACCTCCCCGCGCACCATCCGGTCATAGGCCTCGGCCGGGGTCATCGCCACTTCGGGCAAACGGGTGAACAGCAACTTGAGCTGCCTGGACGTGGCATTGCTGCGGTAGAAGGCATGCAGTTGCTGGCACAGGTCGCGCAGCCCCAGCCCCTGGTAGCGTGACGGCTGCGGCGTCAGCGCGCTGGGCAGGCAGTCGGCCAGCGCGGTATTGGCGTCGTAGTGGCGCTTGAACTCCAGCAGTTCGGTCAGCAGCGTGCTCCACTTGCCCTTGGTGATGCCCATCGAGAACAGCACCAGGAAGCTGTACAGACCGGTCTTCTCCACCACCAGCCCCCGTTCCCAGAGGAACTTGCCGACCACCGCGGCCGGAATGCCGTGCTCGCCCGCCCCACCACCGGCTCCCGGCATCACCAGGGTGACCTTGAGCGGATCGAGCAGCACATAGTCGTCGCTCAGCTCGGCAAAGCCATGCCACTCGGCCCCCGGCTGCAACAGCCAGTCCGCCGCCTCCAGGCGCTCGCCGCCCTGCGCCAGCGGGGGCTGCCAGATGCTGAACCACCAGTCGTCGGCGGCGATGTGCTCGCGCAGGTTGGCCAGCGCCCGGCGAAAGCTCAGGGCCTCGTCGAACATCTCCTGCAGCAGCGAGCGCCCGGCCGGGCCTTCCATCATCGCCGAGGCCACATCCAGCGAGGCGAGGATGCTGTACTGCGGCGAGGTGGAGATATGCATCATGAACGCTTCGTTGAAGCGGTCGCGGTCCAGCTGGCGGGCGGCGCCGTCCTGCACATGGATCATCGACGCCTGGCTGAAGGCGGCCAGCAGCTTGTGGGTGGAATGGGTGCTGAACAGCAGCGGCCCCTCATCGCCGCGCGGCGTGCCCATGGCATAGCGGCCGGTGAAGAACTCGTGGAAGGCGGCGTAGGCGAACCAGGCCTCGTCGAAGTGCAGCACCTCGGCACTGGCGCCGAGGGTCTGCTTGATGAGCCCGGCGTGGTAGCACAGCCCGTCGTAGGTGGAGTTGGTGACCACCGCCAGCTTGATCTTCGCCGGCCGCCCCTGGGCCAGCGGGTGGGCCTGGATCTTTGCCTGTATGGACGCCGGGGTGAATTCGCTGAGCGGGATCGGCCCGATGATGCCCAGCTCGTTGCGCTCCGGGCACAGGTAGAGGGGGATGGCGCCGGTCATGATGATCGCATGCACCACCGACTTGTGGCAGTTGCGGTCCACCAGCACCAGGTCACCGCGCCCGACCATGGCGTGCCAGACGATCTTGTTGGCGGTGGAGGTGCCGTTGATGACGAAGAAGGTATGGTCGGCGCCGAAGTTGCGCGCCGCCCGCGCCTCGGCGGCGGCCAGGGGGCCGGTATGGTCGAGCAGCGAGCCCAGCTCGGGCACCGACACGGACAGGTCCGAGCGCAGGGTGTTTTCGCCGAAGAACTGGTGAAAGGCCTGCCCCACCGGGCTCTTGTGATAGGCCACGCCGCCGCCGTGGCCTGGGGTGTGCCAGGAGTAGTTCGACTGCGCGGTGTGTTGCACCAGGGCCTTGAAGAACGGTGGCAGCAAACCGTCGAGGTAAGTGTGCGCGGCCCGCGCCACCTGGCGGGCGAGAAAGGGCACGGTGTCTTCGAACAGGTAGAGAATGCCGCGCAACTGGTTGAGCTCACCCATGGCCTCGGCCGGGGCGTTCTCCAGGGTGACCTGCTCGCCCAAGGCGAAGATCGGCAGGTTGGGTGCGCGCAGCCGGGCCAGGCGGATCAGCTCGGCCATGTTCTGCAGCAGGCGGCTATTGTCGCCGACACCCTCGGCGGCGATCAGCATGCAGGCCAGGCCATGATGCGTGGCGGCCACCAGGCGCGCCTCTGCCTGGTCGGCGGCGGCGAGGATGGCGAAGCCGTCCCTGGCCAGTTCGTCGGCGATGCCACGCACCCGTTCGCCGGCGACGCTGTCGGCCTTGATCGCCCGATGGACGATGAGGATGGGGAACTGGAGGTCCTTGTACATCGGGCGGCTACCTCTGCGGGGGCTTCCCCCTCAGGGTAGTTGAGGCTGGTGTCGTCAGTGCCGGCCTCTTCGCGGGTAAACCCGCTCCCACAGGTTCGGGGGGGTTGCCTGTGGGAGCGGGTTTACCCGCGAAAGGGCCGGTACTGTCAGAGAATCAGCTGGCGGGGGCCTCGGTCAGCACCTGCCACATCGCCGGCCCACCCGCCGACTTGGCGACGGCCGCCAAACGCTCGGCATGGGCCTCGAGCTCTTCCTCGCTAGCCATGATCACCTTACCCGCCGCACGACCGGTAATCCGACGGATCTCACTGCCGGTGCTGCCCTGCCCATCCTCGCCCTGCGCGCCATCCCCCGCCAGCGACAGGCTGGTCTGGCCGCCGGTCATCGCCAGGTAGACGTCGGCCAGCAGTTCCGAGTCGAGCAATGCGCCGTGCAGTTCACGGCCAGAGTTGTCGATACCGTAGCGTTTGCACAGCGCATCGAGGCTGTTGCGCTGCCCCGGATGGCGCGAGCGCGCCATCATCAGGGTGTCGAGGATCGGGCAGTGCTGCGAGATGTCGGCGCGATCCTGCTGACCGATCAGCGCGAACTCGTTGTTGATGAAGCCGACGTCGAACGCCGCGTTGTGGATGACCAGGGTGGCGCCCTGGATGAAGTCGAAGAACTCCTCGGCCACATCGCCGAAACGCGGTTTGCCGACCAGGAAGGCGTCGGTGATGCCGTGGACGTTGATCGCACCCTCGTCACTCTCGCGGTCGGGCTGCAGGTAGACATGGAAGTGCCGCCCGGTCAGGCGCCGGCCCACGACCTCGACGCAACCGATCTCGATGATGCGGTGGCCTTCGGCCACCGGCATGCCGGTGGTCTCGGTGTCGAGGATGACGAACCGTTTGTCTTGCTGCTGCTCCACGGGTGACTCCAACTTGCGGGGCTTGAATTCGGGGCGGGAGTATACCGGAATCGGGGCCGCTTTGCGGCCCATCGCGGCACAAGACCGCTCCTACTGGGACCGTGTAAATCCTGTAGGAGCGGCCTTGTGCCGCGAAAGGGCTGCGCAGCAGCCCCAGTTGGCTCAACGCTGAGCCCGCACCTCATCGACCCCACGATTGGCCAACTGGTCGGCCCGCTCGTTGCCCGGGTGGCCGATGTGCCCGCGCACCCACTTCCAGGTCACCTTGTGCCGGTTGACCTGTTCATCGAGGGCCATCCACAGGTCGGCGTTCTTCACCGGCTCCTTGGCGGCGGTCTTCCAGCCGCGCTTCTTCCAGTTGGTCATCCACTCGTTGATGCCCTTCATCACGTACTGGGAGTCGGTGGTCAGCACCACCTCGCACTCGCGCTTGAGCGCCTTCAGGCCCTCGATCGCGGCCATCAGCTCCATGCGGTTGTTGGTGGTCTCGCGCTCGCCGCCCCACAGTTCCTTCTCGACGCCCTTGAAAACCATCAGGACGCCCCAGCCGCCCGGGCCGGGATTGCCCTTGCAGGCACCATCGGTGTAGATCTCGACGCTATCGCTCATGTACCACTCGTGTTCAGTGCTTTTCGGAATCGGGGTGGGTGGCGCTGCGATTGACCTTGGCCAACGGCAGCGGCAGCAGCTTGCCCATCGGCTCGCGGCGCTCAAGGCGCAGCGGCCGCAGGCCGACCACCATCTTGCGCGCCACCAGCAGGTAGACACCGCCACCGGCGCCCTGCCAGCCCCCGGCCACCCGCTCCCAACCGGCCAGGCGCTGTTGCCAGGCCGGCGAGGCAAGCGGCGGACGATAGCACCCGAAGCGGCGTTTCTCCAGCGCGAAGCCCAGCAGGTTGAGCCAGTCGCCGACCCGCGACGCCGAGATGCAGCGGGCCTTGCGCAAGGCGCCCTGGCTGAAGAAATGCCGCACCCCCCAACTGCTCCACGGATTGATGCCGACAATCAGCAGGTGACCGCCCGGGCGCACCGCGCTGGCCGCCTCCCGGAGCAATCCGTGGGGAGAGAGGCTGAAGTCCAGGCCGTGCTGCAGCACCACCACGTCGGCGGCATGTTCCGACAGCGGCCAGGCCTGCTCCTCGCAGACGATCTCCACCCCCGGCAACGGCGCGCCCAGGCGCACGTTGCGCTGCACCTGCGGGGCGTTGGGCGGCGGTTCGACGCAGGGGCCGTAGTGCACCAGGTAGCCACCGAAGAAGCGCCGCAGCTCTTCTTCGAGCAACTTTTCCTCTTCCTTGAGCATCAACTGCCCAAGGGGGCCATTGAACCAGTCGCGGGCCAGGCTGATGAGCTCGACCCAGTCGGGGTCGGCCTGGGCGAAGGCTTGGTCGGTCATTGCATTCTCCCTCGAAGGTTCTCCGGCCGCGCCATCGCGGCTAAGATGCCCTCAATGTCCAGGCTTGGCGATACGGATCCGCACATGATACAGATCGATGCCCTACCCGCTTTCAACGACAACTACATCTGGTTGTTACAGGATACTGCCAATCGCCGCTGCGCAGTGGTCGATCCCGGCGATGCCGGGCCGGTGCTCGCCTGGCTCGGCCAACATCCAGACTGGGCGCTGGAGGCGATCCTGGTCACCCACCACCACCATGACCATGTCGGCGGCGTCGAAGTCCTGAAGCAGGCCACCAGCGCCACTGTCTACGGCCCGGCCAGCGAACGCATCCCGGCCCGCGACGTTGCCCTGGAGGACGGCGCGCAGGTCAAGGCACTGGGCCTGAGGTTCGAGGTCATGGCCATGCCCGGCCACACCTTGGGGCACATCGCCTATTACACTGCGCAATCGCCCACGCCGCTACTGTTCAGTGGCGACACCCTGTTCGCCGCCGGATGCGGGCGCCTGTTCGAAGGCACGCCCGAGCAGATGCACCATTCGCTGCAGCGCCTGGCCGCCCTGCCGGCCGAGACCGAAGTGTACTGCGCCCACGAATACACCCTGAGCAACCTGCGCTTCGCCCGTGCCGTGGAACCGGAAAACCCGCACGTTCTGCAACGGTTCGAAGACGTTACCCGCCTGCGCGCCGACAATCGCATCAGCCTGCCCTCCACCATAGGTCTGGAGCGCCTGACCAACCCGTTTTTGCGCACCGCTGAAACATTCGTTAAACAAAAAGCAGACGAATGGAAGGGACATTCCAACCCCACCCAAGCCACTGTTTTTGCTGCCTTGAGGTCTTGGAAGGACGTGTTCTGATAACCTCAAGATATATCGTGACATAAGCCCAAAGGTTGACCCGGCCGGGGCCGGTTTCTAGAATCGCCCAACTTTTTTGCCCGGATAACCGTTCCAGCCGATGTCTTCCCCTAGCCGCAGAACCGCTCATTCGGTCGCCCTGACGCGACTGGCACAGATCAGTGCACTGGCGCTGGCCGCCACCCTGGTCGGCTGCCAGAGCACCCGTCAGCTCGACGAATCCGACAGCGTTCGCGCGCACAACTACCAGGCGCGGATCAAGCACAAGCCCGCGCCACTGGTGGTCAAGCCCAAGGAAGCGCCGCCCCAGGACGTCTGGGAGCGCATGCGCCAGGGCTTCGCCCTGCAGGACGGCATGGACGTCAACCCGCGCATCGAACAGCAGCGCCTATGGTTCGCCAGCAACCCGTCGTTCCTCGAGAACGCCGGCGAGCGCGGCAGCCTCTACCTGCACTACATCGTCGAGCGCCTCGAAGAACGCGACATGCCGCTGGAACTGGCCCTGCTGCCGGCCATCGAGAGCGCCTACAACCCGATGGCCTACTCCCGCGCGCACGCCGCCGGCATGTGGCAGTTCATCCCGTCCACCGGGCGCCACTTCAAGCTGCGCCAGACCAATTTTTACGATGGCCGTCGCGACGTCACCGCCTCGACCAATGCGGCGCTGGACTACCTGAACCGCCTGCACGACATGTTCAACGGCGACTGGCTGCTGGCCCTGGCGGCCTACAATGCCGGCGAAGGCACCGTCAGCCGCGCCATCGAGCGCAACGAGCGCCTGGGCCTGCCGACCGACTACTGGAACCTGCCGCTGCCGCAGGAAACCCGCGACTACGTGCCCAAGCTGCTGGCCCTGTCGCAGGTGGTCAACACCCCGGCCGCCTACGGGATCAACCTGAACCCGATCGCCAACGAACCCTATTTCGAAGCCGTCGCCATCAACGACCGCCTCGACCTGTCGCGCGTCGCGGCCTTCGCCGACATCGACGAAGACGAGCTGATCCAGCTCAACCCCGCCTTCAAGAAGCGCATGACCGTGGACGGCCCGCAGCAGTTGCTGGTGCCTACCGCCAAGGCACAGTTGCTGAGCGACCGCATGTCCAACCTCAAGCCCGAGGAACTGGTCGCCCTGCAGCCGAACAAGGCCGTGTTCCAGGCCGCCCTGGCCGATGCCAAGGCGCCGGCGGCGCGCAGCTACCGGGTCAAGCGCGGCGACAACCTGGGCAGCATCGCCAAGGCCAACCGCGTCGCGGTCAAGGACATCCAGCGCTGGAACAGCCTGCGCGGCAACAGCCTCAAGGTCGGCCAGGTGCTGGCCCTGCGTGGCGGCAACGCGCCGAGCGCGGCGGCCAACCGCGTGGCCGATGCCAAGCAGCGTTCCACCCAGTACAAGGTGCGCAAGGGCGACTCGTACTACCTGGTGGCCAAGCGTTTCAACGTCGAGATGAAACACCTCAAGCGCTGGAACCCGCGCAGCGGGCATGCGCTCAAGCCGGGGCAGACGCTGACCGTTTACCTGTCGCGTTGATGTGAATCCCGGGGGCGCTTCGCGCCCCTTTCGCGGCACAAGGCCGCTCCTACAGGGATTACGCAGACTCTGTAGGAGCGGCCTTGTGCCGCGAAAGGGCTGCGAAGCAGCCCCAATCAGCCACATCCATCTGACCGGCTCGCACCCTTTTTCCATTCCAGACAAGCTGTTACTGTACCCCGAACCAAGCCCAACGCCTTCTGGATCGGATGCCGACTTGATACGTCCCCTCCTGCTGTCTCTCAGCCTGGCCTTGAGCTTCCCCGCCGTCGCGATGGTGAGCGAAAGCCACGGATACGCGCAGTTCGGCACGCTCAAGTACCCGGCCAGCTTCACCCACTTCGACTGGGTCAATCCGCAAGCCCCCAAAGGCGGCACCTTGCGGGCCATGGCCTTCGGCACCTTCGACACGCTCAACCCCTACACCTTCAAGGGCTCGAGCCCGGTCACCACGCCCAACTTCCTGCAGTACGGCATCAACGAGCTCAACGAGCCGCTGATGGTCGGCACCGGCATGTACGACCCCTCCGGCGACGAGCCCACCTCCAGCTACGGCCTGATCGCCCGCTCCGTCGAGTACAGCGAGGACCGCAGCTGGGTGGTGTTCAACCTGCGCCCCGAGGCGCACTTCCACGACGGCGTGCCGATCACCGCCGCCGATGTCGCCTTCAGCTACCGCACCCTGCTCAAGGACGGCCACCCGATCTACCGCACCAACCTGCAGGAAGTGGCCCGGGTCGACATCCTCGGCCCGCTGCGCATCCGCTTCGTGTTCAAGCGCGCCGGCAACCCGCTGCTGATCCTGCGCCTGGGCGAGATGCCGGTGCTGCCCAGGCACTACTGGGAAAAGCGCGACTTCAAGGCCACCACCTTCGAGCCGCCTTTGGGCAGCGGCCCCTACCGCATCACCGAGGTGCAACCCGGCCGCCGGCTGGTGTTCGAGCGGGTGAAGGACTACTGGGGCAAGGACCTGGCCGTGAACCGCGGCAAGTACAACTTCAAGCGCGTCGAATACGAGTTCTACCGTGACGCCACCGTGGCCTTCGAGGCCTTCAAGGCCGGCGAGTTCGACCTCTACATCGAGCACCAGGCGAAGAACTGGGCCAACGGCTACAACTTCCCCGCCGTGCGCCGCGGTGAGGTGATCAAGGCGCAGATCCCGCACAAGATCCCGACACAGACCCAAGGCCTGTTCATGAACAGCCGCCGCGCCACCTTCAGCGACCCGCGGGTACGCCAGGCGCTGGGCCTGATGCTAGATTTCGAGTGGACCAACCGCGCGCTGTTCAACGGCGCCTACCGGCGCGCCACCAGCTACTACCCCAACAGTGATTTCACCGCCACAGGCCTGCCCACCGGCAAGGAATGGCTGCTGCTCAAGCCGTTCCGCGACCAACTGCCCGAGAAGCTGTTCACCCAGCCCTACCAGGTCAGCCACACCGACGGCAGCGGCATCAGCCGCCCGGCCCTGCGCCAGGCCCTGGCGCTGTTCGCCCAGGCCGGCTGGAAGCTCAACGGCCAGCGCCTGGTGGACAGCAAGGGCCAGCAATTCGGTATGGAACTGCTGCTGGTGAATCCGAACCTCGAACGCATCCTGCAACCTTATGTCGAAAATCTGGCCAGCATCGGCATCGATGCGCGCTTGCGCACCGTCGACCGCGCCCAGTACAAACAACGGCTCGACCAGTTCGATTTCGACATGATCCTGATGACCCTGAACCAGACCCTGAGCCCGGGCCTCGAACAGTGGCTGTATTTCCACTCGAGCCAAGCCGCCACCAAGGGCAGCAAGAACTATGCTGGGGTCAAGGACCCGGTGGTCGACCACCTGCTCGACACCCTGCTCGCCGCCCGCACGCGTGATGACCAGATCGCCGCGGCGCGTGCCCTGGACCGCGTGCTCTCATGGCAGTACTACATGATCCCCAACTGGTACCTCGACAATCACCGCCTGGCCTACCGCAACCGGTTCGCCTTCGTCACCACGCCGCCCTACACCCTCGGGCTGAACAGCTGGTGGATCAAGAAGACTTCGGAGAAAGCCAAATGACGCCCACCTTGCGCCGCCTGGCCGGCAGCCTGTTGCTGGCCTGCCTCACGCTCCCGGCCGTGGCCGCCCCGCAGCACGCCCTGACCCTGTACGACGAGCCGCCAAAATACCCGGCCAACTTCAAGCACTTCGAATACGTCAATCCTGACGCGCCCAAGGGCGGCACCTTCCGCCAGTCCAGCTTCGGCGGCTTCGACAGCCTCAACCCGTTCATCAACAAGGGCGTGCCCGCCGACAACGTCGGCAGCATCTACGACACCCTGATGCGCCAGAGCCTGGACGAGCCCTTCACCGAATACGGCCTGGTGGCCGGCAAGATCGAAAAGGCCCCCGACAACAGCTGGGTGCGCTTCTACCTGCGCCCCGAAGCACGCTTCCACGACGGCCAGCCGATGCGCGCCGAGGACGTGGTGTTCACTTTCAACGCCCTGATCAAGGACGGCGCGCCGCTGTACCGCCAGTACTACGCCGACGTCACCGAGGTGGTCGCCGAAGCCCCGCTCAAGGTGCTGTTCAAGTTCAAGCACACCAACAACCGCGAGTTGCCGCTGATCCTCGGCCAGCTGCCGGTGCTGCCCAAGCACTGGTACGAGGGCCGTGACTTCAACCGCGGCAACCTGGAGATCCCACTGGGCAGCGGCCCGTACAAGGTCGTCGAGGTGAAGGCCGGCCGCTCGATCCGCTACGAGCGGGTCAAGGACTACTGGGCCAAGGACCTGCCGATCAACCGCGGCTTCTACAACTTCGACGTGATGACCTTCGACTCGTACCGCGACAACACCGTCGCCCTCGAAGCCCTCAAGGCCGGCCAGTTCGACTACGCCCTGGAAGTCAGCGCGAAGAACTGGGCCACCGCCTACGACGTGCCCGCCGTGCGCGACGGCCGCCTGATCAAGGAAGAGATCCCCAACGGCAACCCGGTGGGCATGCAGGGCTTCATCTTCAACCTGCGCAAACCCGTGTTCCAGGACATCCGCGTGC
Organism: Mitsuaria sp. RG; assembly: GCF_028369275.1. Taxonomy (NCBI): domain Bacteria; kingdom Pseudomonadati; phylum Pseudomonadota; class Betaproteobacteria; order Burkholderiales; family Sphaerotilaceae; genus Roseateles; species Mitsuaria sp. RG. The sequence continues at coordinate 101,876 of NZ_JAQMYQ010000008.1, read as the reverse complement.
GCCACGCCATCAGCCTGCTGATGGACTTCGAATGGACCAACAAGCAGCTGTTCAACGGCGCCTACACCCGCACCGGCAGCTACTTCGAGAACTCCGAGATGGCCGCCAGCGGCCTGCCCTCGCCCGCCGAGCTGAAGATCCTCGAACCACTGCGCGCCAAGGTGCCCGACGAGGTGTTCAACGGCGCCTTCCGCAACCCCGTCACCGACGGCAGCGGCATGATCCGCGACCAGCAGCGCCAGGCCTACAAGCTGCTGCAGGACGCCGGCTGGAAGATCGTCGACGACAAGATGGTCGACAAGGACGGCAAGCCGGTGACCATCGAGTTCCTGCTGGCCCAGACCCAGTTCGAGCGCGTACTGCTGCCGTTCAAGCGCAACCTCGCGGACCTGGGCATCAACCTCGAGATCCGCCGGGTAGATGTATCGCAGTACATCAACCGCCTGCGCTCGCGGGACTACGACATGATCGTCGGCGGTTTCGCGCAATCGAACTCGCCCGGCAACGAGCAGCGTGAATACTGGAACAGCGCCGCCGCCGACAACCCCGGCAGCCGCAACTTCATCGGCCTGCGTGACCCGGCCATCGACCAGTTGGTGGAGCAGTTGATCAACGCTGACTCCCGGCAGAGCCTGATCGACCATTGCCGTGCCCTGGACCGGGTACTGCTGTGGGGCTACTACGTGATCCCCAACTGGCACATCAAGACTTCCCGCGTGGCCTACTGGAACCACATCGGCCACCCCGCCGTGTCGCCCAAGTACGACATCGGCATCGACACCTGGTGGATCAAGCCCGACGTCACGCCTGCCGTGAGCGAAGCCCCCGCCGCGGAAGAGGCCAACTGACATGCTGGCCTATATCCTGCGGCGCCTGCTGCTGATCATCCCGACCCTGTTCGGCATCCTTATCATCAACTTCATCATCGTCCAGGCCGCCCCCGGCGGCCCGGTCGAGCAGATGATCGCCAAGCTCGAAGGCTTCGAAGGCGCCACCAGCCGCATCGCCGGCGGCGGCGCCGAAGTGTCGGTGGCCGGCTCCAACTACCGCGGCGCGCAAGGCCTGGACCCGGCGCTGATCGCCGAAATCGAGCGCATGTACGGCTTCGACAAGTCGGCGCCCGAACGGCTGTGGATCATGGTAAAGAACTACGCCCAACTGGACTTTGGCAACAGCTTCTTCCGCGACGCCAAGGTCATCGACCTGATCGCCGAGAAGATGCCCGTGTCCATTTCGCTGGGGCTATGGAGCACGCTGATCATGTACCTGGTGTCGATCCCCCTGGGGATCGCCAAGGCCGTGCGCCACGGCAGCCACTTCGACGTCTGGACCAGCTCGGCGATCATCGTCGGCTACGCCATCCCCGCGTTCCTGTTCGCCATCCTGCTGATCGTGCTGTTCGCCGGCGGCAGCTACTTCGACTGGTTCCCGCTGCGCGGGCTGACCTCCAACAACTTCGACGAGCTCTCCACCACCGGCAAGGTGCTCGACTACTTCTGGCACCTGGTACTGCCGATCACCGCGCTGGTGATCGGCAACTTCGCCACCATGACCCTGCTGACCAAGAACAGCTTCCTCGACGAGATCAACAAGCAGTACGTGGTCACCGCCAAGGCCAAGGGCCTGAGCCGCACCCGCGTGCTCTACGGCCATGTGTTCCGCAACGCCATGCTGCTGGTGATCGCCGGCTTCCCCTCGGCGTTCATCGGCATCTTCTTCACCGGCTCCTTGCTGATCGAGGTGATCTTCAGCCTCGACGGCCTGGGCCTGATGAGTTTCGAGGCGGCGATCAACCGCGACTACCCGGTGGTGTTCGGCACCTTGTTCATCTTCACCCTGCTTGGTCTGGTGGTGAAGCTGATCGGCGACCTCACCTACACCCTGGTCGATCCACGTATCGACTTCGCCAGCCGGGAGCACTGACATGGCCCTGTCCCCCCTCAATCGCCGTCGCTTCGAGCGCTTCAAGGCCAACCGCCGCGGCTGGTGGTCGCTGTGGATCTTCCTGGTGCTGTTCGTGCTGAGCCTGGGCGCCGAGTTCATCGCCAACGACAAGCCGATTGCCGTGCGCTACGACGGCGAATGGTACTTCCCCGCCTTCAAGCGCTACCCGGAGACGACCTTTGGCGGCGAGTTCCCGCTGGAGGCCAACTACAAGAGCCCGTACATCCGCGAGCTGATGGAGAAGAAGGACGCCTTCGTGCTGTGGGCGCCGATCCCCTACAGCTACCAGAGCATCAACTATGACCTGAAAGTACCGGCCCCCGCACCGCCCTCCACCGACAACCTGCTCGGCACCGACGACCAGGGCCGCGACGTGCTGGCCCGGGTGATCTACGGCTTCCGTATCTCGGTGCTGTTCGCCCTGACGCTGACCATCGCCAGCTCCATCGTCGGCGTGATCGCCGGCGCCTTGCAGGGCTTCTACGGCGGCTGGGTGGACCTCGCCGGCCAGCGCTTTTTGGAGATCTGGTCCGGCCTGCCGGTGCTGTACCTGCTGATCATCCTCGCCAGCTTCGTGCAGCCCAACTTCTGGTGGTTGCTGGGCATCATGCTGCTGTTCTCGTGGATGAGCCTGGTTGATGTGGTGCGCGCCGAGTTCCTGCGCGGGCGCAACCTCGAATACGTACGCGCCGCCCGTGCCTTGGGGATGAGCAACGGCCCGATCATGTACCGCCACATCCTGCCCAACGCCATGATCTCGACCATGACCTTCATGCCGTTCATCCTCACCGGCGCCATCGGCACCCTCACCGCCCTGGACTTCCTCGGCTTCGGCCTGCCCGCAGGTTCCCCGTCGCTGGGCGAGCTGGTGGCCCAGGGCAAGTCCAACCTGCAAGCCCCGTGGCTGGGCATCAGCGCCTTCGCCGTGCTGGCGGTGATGCTGAGCCTGCTGGTATTCATCGGCGAATCCGCCCGCGACGCCTTCGACCCGAGGAAATGACATGAGCCAAGACACCCTGATCGAAGTCCGCGACCTGGCGGTGGAGTTCGTCACTGGCGAGCAGGTCAACCGCGTGGTCGACGGCATCAGCTTCGACATCCGCAAGGGCGAGACCCTGGCCCTGGTCGGCGAAAGCGGCTCGGGCAAGTCGGTGACCGCCCATTCGATTTTGCGCCTGCTGCCCTACCCGCTGGCCCGGCATCCCTCCGGCACCATCCATTACGAAGGCAAAGACCTGCTGCACCTGGGCGAGAAGCCCATGCAGCGGATTCGCGGCAACCGCATTGCGATGATCTTCCAGGAGCCGATGACCTCGCTGAACCCGCTGCACAGCATCGAGAAGCAGATCAACGAGATCCTGTTGCTGCACAAGGGACTCACCGGCAAGGCCGCCACCGCCCGCACACTTGAGCTGCTGGAACTGGTCGGCATTCCCGAGCCGCACAAGCGCCTGAAAGCCCTGCCCCATGAGCTGTCCGGTGGCCAGCGCCAGCGGGTGATGATCGCCATGGCCCTGGCCAACGAACCCGAACTGCTGATCGCTGACGAGCCCACCACGGCGCTCGACGTGACCGTGCAGTTGAAGATTCTCGACCTGCTCAAGGAGCTGCAGGCGCGCCTCGGGATGGCCCTGCTGCTGATCAGCCACGACCTCAACCTGGTGCGCCGCATCGCCCACCGCGTGTGCGTGATGCAGTGCGGCAAGATCGTCGAGCAGGCCGACTGCGCCACGCTGTTCAGCAAGCCGCAGCATCCGTATACACAGATGCTGATCAATGCCGAGCCCAGCGGCGCACCTGCCGCAAATGCCGAAGGGGCGCCGTTGCTGGAGGTGAAGGACCTGAAGGTGTGGTTCCCGATCAAGAAGGGGCTGCTGCGCCGGACCGTGGACCATGTGAAGGCGGTGGACGGGGTGAACTTCAGCCTGCCACAGGGGCAGACGCTGGGGATCGTTGGCGAAAGTGGATCGGGCAAGTCGACCTTGGGGTTGGCCATCTTGCGGTTGATTTCCAGCCAGGGAGGGATTCGCTTCCATGGGCAGAATCTTGAAGGGCTGAACCAGAAAGCCGTGCGGCCGCTGCGGCGGGAGATGCAGGTGGTGTTTCAGGATCCCTTTGGCAGCCTGAGCCCGCGCATGTGCGTGGCGGATATCGTCGGCGAGGGTTTACGGATTCACAAGATCGGCACGCCGGCTGAGCAGGAAGCGGCGATTATTGCGGCGTTGGAGGAAGTGGGGCTGGATCCACGGACGCGGCATCGGTATCCCCATGAGTTTTCTGGGGGGCAACGGCAGCGGATTGCGATTGCTCGGGCGTTGGTGCTGAAGCCCGCGCTGATATTGCTGGATGAGCCGACCTCGGCGCTGGATCGGACGGTGCAGCGGCAGGTGGTTGAGCTTTTGCGGAATTTGCAGGTCAAGTACAACCTGACGTATCTGTTTATCAGTCATGACCTGGCGGTGGTCAAGGCGTTGAGTCATCAGTTGATGGTGATCAAGCATGGGCAGGTGGTGGAACAGGGGGATGCGGGGGCTATATTTCATGAGCCGCGGCATGGGTATACGAGGCAGTTGTTGGAAGCTGCGTTTTTGGGGACGACGTCGACCGCCTGAAGCATCGTAGCCAACTCAAATGTCATCGGACGCGCAACCGCTGTCCGCCTTGTTGGTATTACGCTGTATCGCGGTGGGTCGTCCAGAAAAATCAGATTAAAACCCTATGCTGTAGTCCATTTCCCAAACATACTTCTGCCGCCTTTTTTCCGTTGCGGTCTCCCTGGCGGGGCTCTAGTCTCGGCCTATCGTTGCACATCAACGATACAGCTTTGACAGGCTGTGACGGCAAATTGCACGCAGCTCAACCTTTATGGCAGCTGTACGTGCGGGCACGCTTGCGTGCGCCGGAACTTTGCAATTTCCGCCGGTCTGTCAACCCACGTACATCTGCCACCCTACTGTTTGACAGCAGGCAGGTGGCCGCACCACCAAAGGGAAGTTGCTATGTTAAAGATCGTCCCCGACCCACCCCACAACCACCACTCCCTCGAAGACACCATCATCCAGGCCACGGAGTACGCCCTGTGCGCGCAGACCGTGGCGCATCAGGCTGTTCTGCTGCATCCCAAGTCGCCCGTGTCGATTCTGGTCTTGGCCGCGATGCATGAAATGGAGGCGCTGCGGGTGCTGCTCGAATCGGCGTTGATTCAGGTGCAGATGCCGCAGGTGGAGCCTCGGACTTTGCACTAGGGCTTAAGTCATTTGTTGGCTGGGCTGACGCAATCGCGGGGCAAGCCCGCTCCCACGCTGTAATCCAAACACGCTGTGATCCATCGCTGCGATCCAAGCGCAGCACCCAACATGCGGCGTGATACATGTACCCGTGGGAGCGGGCTTGTCCCGCGATTGCGCAAGCCCAGGCACCGATCATTTCAGGGAGATTGAGCAATGAGCACAGACGACACCACGCCCCACACCACGGTGGGCAAGACCAAGTTCTATCAGGGTGAAGGGCATACCGACCCGCTGTTCTGTATCGAACCCGGCATCCCGTGCCAACACGCACGGGAACAGGCTTCGGAGTTGATGGGCTGCGTGTGCGACCTGACCATCACCGGGATCATGGAGGAGAAGCCTCAGCTGATCTGGGCATCGTATTACCTGAGCGCGCTGGCCAAGGCGCTGATGGATGATGCGGAGTTGGGGATGAAGCACTGACGCCACAGGCAAACGCGGACCCTGTAGGAGCGGCCTTGTGTCGCGAAAGGGCCGCAAAGCGGCCCCAGGTTCCTGATGTGTTGCGAAGATTGCTGGGGCTGCTACGCAGCCCTTTCCGACCGGTCCGACGCCTCGGCAAGGCCGCTCCTACACCGGCTAAGCTTTGGGCATAAATTCGGGATGTCTCCATGGAATGTCATATCCGCCGCGCTCAGCGCGAAGACGCAGAAGCCATCAGCCGCATCGTGATCACGGCATTGCGCGAATCCAACTCGCAGGATTACCCGGCAGAGGTGATCGCCCAGGTAGAACAGAACTTTTCACCTGCGGCGGTCAGTGCATTGCTCGATAGCCGAATGGTATTCGTAGCCGTCAACCAAAACGAATTGCTGGGGACGGCAAGCCTGGATGGCGAGGTTGTCAGGACAGTGTTCGTCGCTCCAATCCATCATCGGACAGGTGTCGGCAAACGGTTGATGGAGGCCGTTCATGCTGCAGCGATCAGGGCAGGTGTCATGGCACTGCGCGTTCCTTCATCCATCACCGCCCAAGGGTTCTACGCGCGGTTGGGGTATCGGAAGCTTCGTGATGAATTCCATGGCGTGGAGCGCACCATTGTCATGGAAAAGTCCACGCTGACCATGACGGAGGCGGCCCTCGCGATTAACGTTTCTTGCGAGCATCTGGCAAAGCTGCTGGATGAGGGAGCAATCCCCCATTCCAGCGCTGAAGGTGAACGGGCTATCACGTTCTCCGAGCTGATTGCCTACAAGGACAAGCGAGACGAAGCCAGTCGTGGAGCGATGGATGAATTGGCAACCCAAGCCCAAAACCTGAAAATGGGTTATGAGTGAGTCCGTTCACATGCGCTCGGCTAACCTTGCAGGGTGTTCATTCGAGCGTCGCAGTGTTTGGCACCGGCATTGCCGGTGATCGCGGGGCAAGCCCGCTCCCACGCTGCATTCCATTCTTCGCAACACATCAGAAACCGGGGGCCGCTTTGCGGCCCTTTCGCGACACAAGGCCGCTCCTACAGGTTGCGCGTAGGTTTGAATGGGTTGTCAGGGCAAAACGGCCTGCAGACGCTGGTCGATTGCCTGCCTCAACTCATGAACATACCGCTCGAAACATTCGATGGCCTGCTCCAGCGTCACTTCGGGACCTGACTCGCAAACCACCCAACAGGACCATAGTGAGAAGACCGATCTGGCGCGGCAGTAGCGCAGCGCGAGGATCGGCTCCTCTTCTTCGTCCATCGAGGCGTAGTAAAAATCCTGAGCCCCATGGGTGGCGACGGCTTTCAACCATTGCGTCACCACGTTCGCCAATTCGAGCAGCAAGCAGTACTCCACCTGCAAGAAAACCTGCCCTTGCACTTCAATGCTCAGGCGGCCCTCGGTAAAGGCCGCCGCGTTGTAGCCCGACATGTCGTCCGGCAATGTGAGCAATTCAAAGTCGATCTTCATCGGTGTTCGCCTGCCCTGAACGTCTATCAGCGCTTGCCCAGCATCGCCTGGCGCTCCCGCCAGATTTCCTGCACGAACGGATCAGTCACGCCATACAGGCCATGCCCCCGGCGAATGATCAGGTTCGCCGCCAGCAACTCATTGGCCACCGGCTGGATCTCCTCCACCCGCACTTCACGCCCCACGAACGTCGAATACTCCCCCGCCGCCTCGCTGGAAAACACACCCCGCGTCTCGCCATCCACGGAGGCGATCCGGGCGAAAATGGCCTGGGCCAGCACGCCCAGTTCCTCGACCTTCATCAGTTCCAGGTCGGCCGCCGCCGAACGCAGCGTGGCCGCGATCACCGGCAGCACCACATCCGCCCCAGAACCGAGGCTGGGCGAGTGAATCAACTGACGCAGGGCACGGATGAACTCTTCAGGCCGGCTGCCCAGTGTCTTGAACGCTTCGGTCGCCACCTCCAGCGAGGGCAGGTTGTCGAGGCCATCTGCGGCGAGCCGCTGGAGCCAGAACGCGACATAGCCCTCGTCCAGCACCGGATAAGCCACGTTGGTGGCGCCGGCAAACGCCTGGTTACGCCGGGCGGTCAGCTCGTTGACCATGGCCCGGTGCGAGCCGGTGCCGATGAACAGGAAATGCCCAGGCGTCGCGGGCCTTGGGTTGATGGCGTCACGTGCGGCCTTCAGGGCCAGCATCATCTGCTGCCCGTCTTCTGTGGTGATGGCATGCTGCACTTCGTCGACGATCAGCACGACTGTCGCCTTGGCCTGGTCCACCGCTTCGGTCAGCGCTTCGGCGAGTGTCACGCCGCCTGCCTCACCCAGGGTATCGAGGTTGAAACCGAACTTGAAACCGGCCAGCTCCACCTCGGCGCCACGCACGCGCTTGAGACGTTGCATGAACGACGAGGTCGGTGTCTGCAATTCGTGCAGGGCTTTGCGCACGGCAGCCAGCACCAGCTTCACCGGGCTTGTCTGGGTGTCGCTCCACAGGTCGACGTAGATCACCAGTGCGCCCTGTGCCTCCAGGGCCGGGATCAGATCGTTCTTGAGGAAGGTGGTCTTGCCCGTCCGGCGCAGGCCGGACAGGAACAACCCGGAACGCAGGCCGATATCCAGTGCAGAGGGCTTGAGCAGTTGCCTGGCCATATCGGCCGCCAGTTCCGGGCGCAGGAAAATGTCAGCCATGGGTTTATCCTAAATTATGAGTTACCAATAATTATTGGCCTGGAATAATTCCGTGTAAAGCTGCAGTGGCATACGCATCACCTCAAGACTCAACCTCCATAAGCCCCGGCGTGGACTTGCTGAACCCCGCCGTCAGCCACATCAGGTACAACCCGCCACACACCAGCCAAGCCACCCCGGCCAGTATCACCACCGTGCTCAGCAGCGACAGCAGATACAGGTTCACCCCAATCGCCAGCAGCGGAAACACCACGAACCCCACCCCGCTCAACCGCTGCTTGCGCCGCTCACGCAGGTAGTACGCAATCACGCAGACATTCACCGCCGCAAACGCCAGGAACGCGCCGAAGTTGATCAGCGAAGCGGCCGAGCTCACATCCGCGCCGATCCCGATCAACCCCAGCCCGGCAATCAGCAGCAGGTTGAACACCGGCGTGCGCGCTCTGCCCTGCAGCTTGGCGAAATAACGCGGCGGCAGCACGCCTTCGCGGCCCATGAAGTACAGCAAGCGGCTGGCGCTGACCTGCACCGCCAGGCACGAGGCGAAGCCGGCGACGATGCCGCCGAGGTTGACGAAGTCGGCGAAGAACTGCCCACCCACCTCGATCGACAGTGCGTAGGTCGCAGTCTCTGGGTCGGCGAACTGGCCGCCGGGGTGGCTCAGTTGCATCAGGTAGGCCACCGCCGTGAACAGCAGCCCGCCCACGCTGATCACCAGCAGCACCGCACGTGGGATGTCGCGCTTGGGCTGCTCGGCCTCCTCGGCCAGGGTGGTCACGGCGTCGAAACCGAGGAACGAATAGGCGGCGATGGCGGCGGCGGCGGTGAGGCCGGTCAAGGTGCTGTGCTCGTTCCAAACGGGGTGGGTGAAGCCGACCTGGGGCTGGCCGGCCACATAGCGCAGGCAGTAGCCAATGAACAACAGCACCAGGGCCACGCTCAGGACCGTAAGCACTTTGTTCAGGCGGTCGGTCAGGGTCATGCCGCTGACGGTCACCGCCGTGGTCAGGCCGATGTTGATCAGCAGCCAGCCCCAGGTGGGCACCTGCGGGAACTGGGCGTTGAGGAACACCGACTGCAACAGCCAGGCGACCATGGGCATGAACAGGTAGGCCAGCAGCACCGCCCAGCCGACCACGAAGCCGCAACCGGGGCCGAGCAGGCGCTTGGCGTAGTAGTAGGCCGAGCCGGACACCGGGAACAGGCGCGACAGCTTGGCGTAGCTCAGGGCCGACAGCAGCATGGCGCCAGTGGCCAGCAGGAAGGCGCTGGGGGCGATGCCGTCGCTGCGTTCGGAGATCACGCCGAAGATCACCATGGCCAGGCTCGGGCACATGTAGGCCAGGCCGAAGGCGGTAAGGGAAGTCAGGGAAAGTTTTGAAGGGGTGGCGTCAGGCATGGGTGGCCTCCTGGCGCGCAGGGGCAATGCCACGGGCCAGGCCGTGAGCGAAATGAGCCATGGGTCATCCTCTTGTGATTGTTCTAGGAAATTGCCAAGCCGGTCTGCAGCACGCTAAGCAGATGCAGCAGGTGCAGGTGCAGGGAATACAGCGTGGGAGCGGGCTTGCCCCGCGATGCAGGCAATGTGGTGGATGGCACCGGCCTTGCCGGTGATCGCGGGGCAAGCCCGCTCCCACGCTGCGACCACGAAGTCCGCTCTCACGCGGCTTCCAGGTGGTCACGCGCAAGGAAGCTGCCAGCCCAGTATGCGGATCCCCGTGGGGATTCCTATAACGTCGAAGGATTAACCTGGGGGTAATGGCGCGGGGGAATCACGGCGCCGGTTGCAGGCTGGCGAGGTCTTCGCCGGCCAGGAACAGCAGCGAAAAAAGCTCGCTCTGGGAGTTCACGTCCAGCTTGCGGTACACGTTGCGTCGATGGACCTTCACCGTCTCGGCCGACAGCTTGAGCTTGATGGCCGTCTCCTTGTTCGAATGCCCCGACAGGATCAACCGCACCACGTCCAGCTCCCGCGCCGTGAGCACCGACTCAAGTTGCCGGCGCGCCTCGTCGCGCCCCTGGGCCAGGCCCAGCGCGGGCTTGGCCGGTGCGCGCTCGGGCACTTGTTCGAAGTGCAGGCGCTGGCGCAGCAGACCGATCAGCCAGGGGCGTACCAGCTCCAGCTGGGCGATGGCCTGGGCGTCGAAACGTGAGCGCCCGCCCAGCGACAGGCACAGTGTGCGCCCATCGCCCAGGGCCAGGTTGAACTGCACCTCGTCGGCGACCACGTTGTGGGTGAAGTACAGGCGGTAGTAGTCGGTCTGCTGGAACTGCTCCGGGGCCACGTCGGCCAGGCGCACCAGGCCGGTCAGCGGCCGCTCGCGGTTGCTGATGTAGAACGGGTCGAGCAGGTACAGGCCGTTGGCGTACACACTCACCAGCGGGTCGATGCCCTCGCGCTCGTAAGGGCTCTGGTCGAAGATCAGCGGCTTGTCGTGGCTGAACAGCAGCGCCACCCAGGTATCCACCTCGACGAAGTCGCCGAGCAGCATCGCCAGTGTGCGCCAGAAGCTCGGCCGGTCGAGGTGCTCGATGCATTGGCCCACACCCTGGTGCCACGAAAGATCCTGCAGGCTCAAGCTCATGCCCTACCCCCGGGTTAACCCGTCGAAGTGATTGTTTTGCCAGTGATTGTTTTCATACTTGCACCACCCTTCGCAAATGTCACTCGCCCGCGGAAGGGTCGGGCCCAGCGAGACGGATTGCCCATGAAGATCGAAGTGGTACAGACGACAACCCGCGACGGCGACACCGCCCACAACCTGCGCGGTATCCTCGAGGCCCTGGCCCAGTGCGCGCCGGACACCGATATCCTGCTGTTCCCCGAGTCGCACCTGACCGGTTTTCTCACCGCGGACGACGTCGGCATGCTGTCCGAAGCCATCGACGGCGATGCCGTGCAGGCGGTGGTCGCGGCGGCGCGCCAGCGCAGTATCGCGGTGGTGCTGGGGCTGTACGAGAACGACGGTGGCACCTTCTACAACACCACCCTGTTCATCGCCCCTGAAGGCATCCTGCTCACCTACCGCAAGACCCACCTGTGGTTGCCGGAGCACGGCATCGTCGTTCCGGGCAATCGCTTCGCCACCGTCGAATGGCGCGGCGTGCGCCTGGGTCTGTTGATCTGCTACGACAGCGAATTCCCCGAGACGGCGCGGGCACTGAAGGCCTTGGGCGCGCAGTTGATGCTGATCACCGATGGCCTGGCCGAACCGGAGGATCATGTGCACCGGGTGTCGGTGATGGCCAGGACGATGGAGAACCAGGTGTTCGCCGTGGTCGCCAACCGCGTGGGCGATGGGCCGGATGGCTGCGTGTTCGTGGGGGCGAGCCTGGCGGTGGACCCGTATGGCCGCACGCTGTTCGAGGCTGGGCGCGGCGAGTCGAGGCATAGCGTGACCCTGGACCTGTCGCTGATCGGCAAGGCCCGCGCCTTCCATGACTACAGCGCCAACCAGCGCATCCAGTTGCCGGGTGAGCGGATCGAGCATGCCAGTGGCGTATGGGAGCTGGTTATCGATTAAGGGAAAACACGACAGGGCAGGACGCAGAGGATTTCGGATAAAGCTGCCGTAGCCAGAATGAGGCTATCGGCAGCACAGGCACCCACTGACCCGCGGCTGATCAGGATCGTTTCCGAGAAACGTGACCATGACTTCCATTCCCGTTCGTGGGGCAGTGCTTTCACAGCACCATTCGGACTCCACCGACAACCAGCAACAGCTCTTGTCGTCGAACCTGTCCTCAGGATCCCAGGGAAACTTGACCTGAATCCGGGCAAGGCGCCGATCACACCGGCTCTCGTCATCCTCCACGGCAATGACCACGGCGGTCTGATTCTCCACCACCCGGGGCTTGGCATGAACCAGGGGCGGACGATAAAGCACGCCCCACGGCAGCACCGTCTGGCCATCGGCAAACACAAGCACATGGCCTTGGGCACTGTGCTGGAAGTGGAAGCGAATGCCCTCCTCTTCACACAAGCGCTGGACGAAGTGCAGATCCGTTTCGCCATACTGGGTGCAGTAGTCGCGCTCGGGGTAGCTCGCACTCAGCTCGAAGCGATAGGCGTCTCCCACGATCCCATGCTCTTCCAATACCAAGGCGACGATCCTGGGCACTGAGAACTGTTGAAAGATCCGCTGGTTGATGCGGTGACGCAGGTAGGACAAATGCGGCACCAGAGTCAACCTGTAACGCGCCGAACACGGGGCCTGCCCCATCGGCGCGATGTGGTAGATCCGCCCATGGATGCCATTGCCGTTCATGTCGAAGCTGAAGAAGGCCTCGAGGTCGAGGAAGCGTTCAAGGTCCAGGCTAGGCCGTTCGCTGGCCAGTTCCACGTTGAAGAAGAAAGGCCTGTTGGCCACCGCTTCCCCGGTGTAGCCGAGCACCTGGAAATCGTGCTCCACACCTTTGATCGTCAAGTTCAAGTATGTCTTATGGGCTGGGCTGAACATCCGCTGTTCTCCTCCGGCATAAGATGAAATCAGGTGCGCAAGACCATCGCCCGCTACTGCCAAACAGCCGGGTTCCACGAAACGATGGTATTCGCGGGGCGCTGAAGCAATCGGCCGCAGGCAACCCTGTTCAACGCGCTGCCCGATACACCCTTGCACCAGGCAGCTGGCGACACATCAGCTCAGGTCAAACGCCACTCTTCACCTTGGTCCAGACCCGTGTGCGGATCCGCTCCAGTTTCAACGGCAGCGGCTCGAGCGGGATCAACGTGGCAACCGTCTTCTTGTCGGGGTAGATCCACGGGTTGTCCCGCAGCGCCTGTTCGACGAACTGGGTGGCGTCCTTGTTGGCGTTGGGGTACAGGGTGTGGTTCGAAGTCTTGGCGATCACTTCCGGGCGCATCATGTAGTTGATGAACGCCATGCCGGCCTTGGGATGGGGCGCATCCTTGAGCAGTACCAGGTTTTCCGACCACACCAGCGCGCCTTCGCGCGGCAGGCTGTAGTTGATTCTGCGCCCGGTGTTGTTCTTCTCGTTGAGGGCCTGCGCGGCCAGGGCGCCGTTGGCCCAACCGACCACCGCGCAGATGTTGCCGTCGGCCATGTCGGTGTCGATGCGCGACGAGTCGAAATACAGCACGTACGGGCGGATCTTCATCAGCAGGTCTTGCGCCTTCTGGTAGTCCGCCGGGTTGCTGCTGTTGCTGGGCAGGCCCAGGTAGTTCAGGGCAATCGAGATGATCTCGCTGGGTGAGTCGAGCATCGCCACGCCACAGGATTTGAGCTTGCTGATGTTCTCTTCCTTGAAGATCAGGTCCCAACTGTCCACCGGCGCCTGGTCGCCCAACGCGGCCTTGACCTTGTCGACGTCGTAGCCGATGCCGGTGGTGCCCCACAGGTAGGGCACGGCGTAGCGGTTGCCGGGGTCGTTGACCGCCAGCTGGGCGAGGATATCGGGGTCGATATGCGAAAGATTGCCCAACTGTGCGCGGTCCAGCGGCTGCAGCACGCCCGCGGCGATCAGGCTGGGCAGCACATTGGAGGTCGCCACCACCACGTCGTAACCGGTGCGCCCGGCCATGACCTTGCTCTGCATGATGTCGGCGCTGTCGAACGCGTCCATGTGCACGCGGGTGCCGGTTTCCTGTTCGAACGCCTTCGGCGTCTCCGGCGCAAGCAGCCCGAACCAGTTGTACAGGTGCATCCCGGGCTCGGCGGCCAGCACCGATGTGCTGATCCCTGCGCAAAGCAGCGAGGCCGAAAAAAGGGTTCGCAAACGTGACCTTGTCATGCAACATCCTTATCGAATCGATGTATCTTCACGGCCATCCTAGGCCCAGTGAGCGACTATACCGGGCAGGACCGGATAGTAAATACCTCGGAATACTTACCTCTGACCCGCGAATGCCTAACCCAAAAGGGGTAGATAATGCCGTTCGACCTGCAAAGCCTGGCCTGGCACCGATCGATCGGCAAGCTGATCATGCAGCTGGACCGTCCGGCGTTCTGGAGTTCGCTGGTTAGGGTGTTGAACGAGTACGTGCAGATCGACAACTGGGTGGTGCTGATCTTCGCCAACCAGCAAGTGGAAGTGGTGAGCTTGCCCGAGGTGGCGGATGCCGAAGAGGTCAACGCGTTCATCCATCGTTATGTGAAGGGGCTCTACCTGCTGGACCCGTTCTACATCGCCAACCGGGAAAACCCGCAGAGCGGTTTCTTCCACCTGCTGGATATCGCGCCGGAGTACTTTCTCGAAACCGAGTACTACCATCAGTATTTCGCGCACTACATCTCGGCCGATGAGGCGCAGTACAACGTTCAACTCGACGCTGACCGCACGCTGTGCATCTCCATTGGCAGCAAGGCGCGCTTCAGCCAGGAGCAAATCACCATCCTCGACCTCATCAAGCCCTGGGTGACGGCCTTGATGCACCAGCGCATGGCCTTCGAGGTGGACGTCGAGAAGGACCTTGCCGAGGCACCGCCCTGGCAGGAAACACTGAACCAGCTGGGCGCGCAGATCACCACCCGTGAAAGCGATGTACTTAGGCTGCTGCTGAGCGGCTTCTCCAACAAAGAGATTGCCGGAAAACTCTCGCTCTCGGCGGAAACGGTGAAAGTGCACCGCCGGAACATTTACGCCAAGTTGAACATCAAGTCACAGTCTGAATTGTTTGCTCGGTTCTTTGTGCCCAAGCCGGATGCATTCTGTACCCGTTGAAGTCAGGCTTTTTGACTGACGCTGCTCCCTGTCCATCCGGTGCTTTGCAGCAACAACAGGGCAAACACCGCGCAGCCCAGCAATGGCCATCCCAGAAACACCTTGAACCACAGCGACCCTGGAAACCAGCACATGATCGCCAGGTTCGCTACGCCCCCGCAGCCCAGCCCCGCCCAGGCCGAGCCGATCCATTCCGGCGCCCGGGTGCTGCGCAGGAAATGCCGGTACAGCTTTAGCCCTGTGTTCACGCCGACAAGGCCTACGATCAACACAATGACCAACCCAATGCGATTCAGTTGATAGTCCCAAGGGTCATTGAACCCGTTATAGATCATCCCCGGGAGCAAGAACACGGCGAATGTGGTGCAGTATCCCGTTACCAAAAACACGGGCAGCACCACGACCAACCCCAATAGCCGAATGGCCAGTTTCCTGAGTACGGAAGGGGTATCGCTCATATCGACTGTCCTTGTCATTCGAGAACCAACGGCCCGCAGCCTCATGGCTCGGCGGCGCAAACTACCACAGCCGGGCTTCATGCACGAGCGCGTGCCAGTCCGGTGATGGGCTGCGTAGCAGCCCCAATGCCGCTTGCTGGATCCTGCACCGAATACAGGCTGTCGATGACCAGCGCCGCCAGCCCGATCAGGCACAGTACCCCGACGCCATAACTCACCGTCCGCCACGGCTGGATGCCCGCCAGGTAAGTCACCGTATGCGACACCCTCGCCACGGTGAATACCCCGCACAGCCAAGCCGTCATGACAACGGGCGCCTCCAGCACCACCGCCAGGCCGCCCAGCGCGAGGAACATCGGAATGTTCTCCAGATCGTTGCGCCAGGCCTGCATGGCCCGCGTGACCTGCGGCAGCTCCGCAGGGCAAGCCAAACGCTTGAACACCGCCGCATCCTCGCTGTTGGTGAAGGCCAGGAAGCGCAGGCGGAAGTAACCCTGGTAGCAGGAAATCGCCAGCATCTTGAAGAACAGCACCACTACGCAGCAGGCGTAGACCGCGAGAGCGCCGCTCATGCCCCGCGTCTCTGCGCAAAGCCCTTGACCACGATGTACAGCAGCGGCCCCAGGGAAACAAACACCGCTGTCAGCAACAGATAGGGCATGACGCCGAGCAACGATCCGCCTCGCTGGCGCTGGTCGCTGACCATCCACACACAGCCCAGCCCAGCCATCACATACAGGTCAATAACGACTTGAGCTGTATCCGGCCGGGATATCAGTTCAAGGCCAAAGGCGATAAGCGATTGATCAACAATCATAAGGGTCCAGCCGGTGTACAGGGTAAACAACACCAATACGGGCAGCGTGATCCATTCAGCTTTCATTGTCCGACTCCTTGGCAGGGACCTGTAGGAGCGGGCTTGCCCCGCGATGCAGGCGCCGCGGAGCCTGGCACCCGTGACGCGGGTGATCGCGGGGCAAGCCCGCTCCCACGCAGCCCCAGTCAAATCAAAGAATTATGTTTTGTTCCATGACCGCGATCCTGCTTTCACGGTAGTGATAGAGTCGTCCCCGCCTCAATGACCTCACAGGTCATGGACGCTTCAGCCAAGGACAGCCAGAGTCGATGCATGAGCCCTTCTCCGTTTCACGCCACGCAAACACCCGCCTTCAACGATGCCGGAGAGCACCTGCGCCGTCTGCGTCGTAAGGCCGGCCTCAGCCAGCTCGACCTGGCGCTGTTGGCGGGCCTGTCGCAACGCCACCTCAGCTGTGTGGAAACCGGTCGCGCCAAGGCCAGCCCAAGCACACTGCATGCCCTGCTCAGCGCGTTGGCAGTGCCGCTCGAACACTGCAACGAAGTGTTCCTCGCAGCAGGCTACGCGCCGCGCTATGCAGCCACGGCACCCGACGCTCCGGCCATGAAGATGGTGCTCGACGCGCTGGAGCACATCCTGCAGGCCAACAACCCCGCACCGGCCATCGTCATCGCCAGCAACTGGGACATCACTGCGGCCAATGCCAGTGCCGGGTTGCTGTTCACCATGGCCGGGGTACCGACGAGCAGCACCTCGGGCCTCAACCTGCTGGACACACTGCTACGCCCGGGCGGACTGGGGGATCATCTGGTCAATGCCGATGAGATACGGGCGATCGCCTGGCAGCGGGCGGCCAGGGAGGCGATGGGCAATCGTGACCTGGCGCGGCGGCTACAAGGCTTGCCCGTGCCTCCCGCCATAGCGCCGGACACGCCGCTGTCACCGGTGGTGCTGACGCGGGTACGGGCAGGCGAAGGTGAGCTGAGGTTTCTGTCCACCTTCACCTCCTTCGGCATGCCTCAGGACATCACGGTGGCCTCGCTGCGCATCGAACACCTGGTGCCGGCCGACGGCACCACGTGGCGAACTATGACGGCGGCCTATGATCAATGGCTGGCTCGGCATCACCGACGATGAACCCGATGATGATCGAGCCGCAACATCTGGCCAAACTACGGGGATTCAAGCCTGTGCGCCCTGCCCCGCCACCTCTGCGCCATCCAGCACCATGCCCTCGCGCATCCGCTGCGCATCCCGGCTGAAACACCGCGAGGCCGCCAGCAGGAACACCATGGTCAGCAACAGGGCCACGGGGATCAGGTACATCGCGTCATGCAGACCCTGGGCCTTGAACGCTTCGCTCATCGCCACCTCGCCCGCCGCCGCCATGGCCGCTCCGGCAAAGTGGTCCGACAGCCCACCGACCACCACTGGCCCCAGGCCGCCACCCAGCAGGTAGAGCCCGGCGAAGAACAGCGCCATGGCCGTGGCCCGCAGGCGCGGCTGCACCACATCCTGGATGGCGGTGTACACGCAGGTGTAGAAGTTGTACGAGAACAACCAGCCGATCCCGAACACCGCCACAAACACGCCCAACTCGATACGCCCGGCATGCAGCGCCCAGGCGGTGCACAAGGTAGCGCCCAACATGCTCAGCGCGGCGAACACCAGACGGCCGTTAGCAAAACGCTGGTGCACCTTGTCGGCCACCCAGCCGCCAAGGGTCAGCCCCACCAGGCCGCTCAGGCCGACGATCATCCCGGTGGCCACCGCGGCGTCGTGCAGCGCCAGCGCAAAGTAGCGCTGCAACATCGGCACCATGAACGAATTGCAGGCATACGAGGCGAAGTTGAAGGTCAGCCCCGCCAGCACCAGCCAGGCGAAGGTAGGCACGCTCAGCACCCGACGCAGGGGGCGGTCCAGTGGTGCCTGGGCGGTGGCCACCGTCTCCGCGGCGCCGCGCGCGGGCTCGCGGATCATGAAGATGAACAGCGCCAGCAGCACACCGGGCACGGCGGCGATGAAGAACGGCGCGCGCCAGCTGTCGAAGGCCTGGACCATCGCACCGATGGTGAAGAACGCCAGCAGCAGGCCCAGCGGCAAGCCGAGCATGAAGATGCCCATCGCCCGCGCCCGCCGTCCGGCGGGGAACAGGTCGCCGATCAGCGAGTTGGCGGCCGGCGCGTAGCTGGCCTCGCCGATGCCCACGCCCATGCGCACCAGCAAAAAGCTCCAGAAACTGCCGACCATGCCGTTGACCGCCGTCAGCCCGCTCCACGCCAGCAGGCCCCAGCCCATGAGTCGACTGCGCGAGCCGGTGTCGGCGATGCGCGCCAGCGGCAGGCCGGCGATGGCATAGACCAGGGTGAAGGCGGTGCCGATGATGCCGATCTGGAAGTCGCTCAGGTGCCACTCCAGGCGGATCGGCTCGATGACGATGGCGGGGATGGTGCGGTCGAAGAAGTTGAACAGGTTGGCCAGGAACAGCAGGAACAGGATGCGCCAGGCGTTGGATGCTTGGGTGGCGGTGGGCATAGTCGGGTCCCTCGTTATTGTTGTTCGGGGCTTCCAGCACGCCTTTGCAATCTAGAGGGACATCAGGCCATCGTCTGCCAACATTGATCGCGCTGATAGCAGCCGATGGACCTCGGCAAGCCCGCCATCAATGCCCACAACCGACGCCTGGACGCGCACCGTCCACCCAGGATGGACACTCACCAAAGCGCGATGTCGTAGGTCAGGTACACACGGTTGCTGTCGCGACCTCGGGCGAAGTCGGAACGATAGACATAGTTACGCAACCTCACCCCCAGGCCTTTGAGCGGGCCACCCTGGACCACGTAGGCCAGTTCGGCGTCACGCTCCCATTCCTTGATACCCGCCTCCCCGGCGCGACCGTTGTCGCCGCTGAGGTAACGCGTCATGAAGGTCAGCCCGGGCACCCCTGCGGCGGCGAAGTTGTAGGCATAGCTGGCCATCCAGGTTTTTTCCTGCTCCTCGATGAACTTGCCGATACCGACGTTGCTGAACGAATACACCGTTGCGCCGCTGATATAGGGCAGCCCCGCCTCGCCATCAAGCACCTGGTAGCCGGCACCGACCGTATGCCCGGAATGCGCATACGCCAGTTGCCCGCTGTACAGGTCGTTGTCGATGGCGCCGCCATGGGCGGCACCGCTGTCGCGGCTTCTGAAGTAGCGCAGGTCGGTGGTCAGCACACCGCCGGCCAGCGGCAGGTCATGCACCAGGCCGGCGAAGTCCTGGCGATAGAAGCCGTCGAGCTGGGCGTGGAAGTAGCTCAGGCGCAGCGGCTTGCCCACCGCATAATCGGCACCGACGTAGGAGAAATCACCGGACGCGTTGCCGCTGTAGCCATCCAGGTACAAGCCGGTGCTGTCCGAGGAGTCGCGCAACTTGAACTTGTCCAGGTGACCGGCGGTGAGGCTCAACCCATCGATGTCGGTGCTGGTCAGCTGCGTGCCCTGGTAAGTCTGCGGCAACAACCGCGCGTCGTTGTAGACCAGCACCGGGGTCTTGGGCAGCAAGGTGCCGTGCTTGATCACGGTCTGGCCCAGGCGCGCCTTGGCGGTCAGGCCGGCGCTGCTGAATTCGTCCGCGGCCCGACCGTCGTCGTGCACCGGCAACAGGCCGCTGCCGCTGCGACCGCGTCCGGAGTCCAACCGCACGCCCACCAGGGCCAGGGCATCGAGCCCAACGCCCAAGGTGCCTTGGGTGAACCCGGACTGGTAGTCGAGCAAAAAGCCCTGCGCCCACTCGGTCCGCTCATGCTTGGCGGAGGCCGCCGCGCGTGGGGACAGGCCCTGCTCGTCACGGAAGTTCTCGTTGAAATAGACGTTGCGCAGCTGCAGCTTGAGCTTGCCGTCGTCGACGAATCCGCCAGCGCCGGCAACGGGCAACCAGCCGCAGAGCAGGCCACAGGTGGCCCCACGGAAAACACTTCGGAACATGATCGGTACTCTGTTGTTGTTCTTGGATGAGCGGTGGGTGGGCGCCGCGCGGCGCCCGGTGATTCACACGAAGAAAGACAAGGCACCTGTGAGCAGCGCCAGCGCGGTGATCACCAGCGAGGTAAGCACCGCCCACTTGACGGTGGCTTTCTGGAAGTCGCCGATATCGCGGTCGACCATCCCCACCAGCAACAGGGTCGAGGCTACCAACGGGCTCATCAGGTGCACCGGCTGCCCCAGTACCGAGGCCCGGGCGATTTCCACCGGGTCGATGCCATAGGCCGCGGCCGCGTTGGCCAGGATCGGCACCACCCCGAAGTAGTAGGCGTCATTGGACAGTACGAAGGTCAGCGGCATGCTGGTCAGCGCCACCACCAGCGGGAACCAGTGGCTCCAGGCGTCGGGGATCCAGTCCACCAAGGTCTGGGCGAGGGCGTCGACCATTTTGGTGCCGGAGAAGATGCCGGCGAATATGCCGGCGGCGAACACCAGCAGCACGACGGTCATGGCATTGCCCGAATGGGCGAGAATGCGCTCCTTCTGCAGCTCCAGTTGCGGATAGTTGATCATCAACGCGGCGACGAAACCGATCATGAACAGCAGCGCGGAATGCATCACGCCCATCACCAGCGCGGTCATCACGGCGATCACCAGCATCAGGTTCACATAGGCCAGGCGCGGACGCTTGTGTGGGTTGTCGCCTAGGATCTCCTTGATGTAGCAATTGCCGCCCCCTGACGCCAGGGTGACATTGCCGATGCGCCGACGCTCGGCGCGCCCCAACAGATAGGCGGTGAACACCACCCAGGCCGCGCCGCCGATCACGGTGGGCAGCATCGGGATGAAGTATTCGGTCGCATCCAGGCCAAGGGCGGCGATCGCGCGGGTGGCAGGCCCGCCCCAGGGGCTCATGCCGCTCATGATACTCAGCGATAGCATCGACACCGTGGCCAAAATCATCGGGTTCATGCCGATGCGTTTGTACAGCGGCAGCATCGCCGCGCAGGTGATCATGTAGGTGGTGGTGCCGTCGCCGTCGAGGGCAACCAGCAACGACAGCAGCGCGGTGCCTATGGCGATCTTGATCGGATCGCCGTTCACCCGCTTGAGAATCTTGCGGATCAAAGGGTCGAACAGGCCGGCATCGATCATCAGGCCGAAGAACAGGATGGCGAACAGCAGCAACGCCGCCGAGGGTGCCACCATCTTCAGGCCATCGAGCATCATCTTGCCGAGCTCGGGAGCGAAACCGCCGATCACGGCAAAAACGATGGGTACCACTGTGAGCGCGACGATCGGCGACAGGCGTTTGCTCATGATCAGGTAGGTGAACGTCACCACCATGATCAGGCCCAGGAGTGCGAGCATGGTTTTTTCTCTTGTTTTTATTCTGTGTTTGGCCGCCCGACGCGCAGGCGGCCCCCTGCCCCACCCGGCATCGCAGGGATGCTGGGGGGAAGTCTACTGCAACATGGGAGCGATAACCGGTTGGTCAGCCGTGCCGGGGAGGCTGCGCGGACCACTCGGGGTGAGCGTCGACGGCTTCGTCGGCCGCCGATGGCGCGCCGTCGAGGCGGCGCAGCAAGGTTTCGCGATCGCAGGCATGCTCCGACAGCGAGATGACCACGGTGGCCACGGCGTTGCTGGCCAGGCTGGTCAGGGCCCGCGCCTCGGACATGAAGCGATCGATACCGATCAACAAGGCAAGCCCGGCCAGCGGTATGTCGTGAATGACCGTGAGGGTCGAGGCCAACGCCACGAAGCCGCTGCCGGTCACGCCGGCGGCCCCCTTGGACGACAGCAGCATGATTGCCAGCATGGTTACCGTCTGCCCGAGGGTCAGGTCGATGTTGCAGGCCTGCGCGATGAACACGGCCGCCAGCGACAGGTAGATGGCGGTGCCATCGAGGTTGAAGGAATACCCGGTTGGCAGCACCAAACCCACCACGCCTTTGCGACAACCGAGCCGCTCGAGCTTTTCGAGCATGCGCGGCAGCACCGGCTCGGTGGACGAGGTACCCAGCACCACCAGAAATTCTTCGCGGAAATAGCGCAGCAGCTTCCAGAGGCTGAAGCCATGGGCGCGACAGATGCCGCCCAGCACAACCAGGACGAAGAAGGCGCAAGCGATGTACAGCGTGCCCACCAGCTTGGCCAGGGCGCCGAGGGAGGTGACGCCGTATTGCCCGACGGTGAAGGCCAGCGCACCGAACGCACCGACCGGGGCGAAACGCATCAGGTAACCGAAGATACGGAACACCATGATCGAGACCGACTCCAGCACCGCAAGGACGGGCCGGCCCTTCTCGCCCATGGACGACAGGGCGAAGCCGCTGAGTACGGCGATGAACAGCACCGGCAGCACCTCACCCTTGTTGAAGGCACCGATGAATGTCTCCGGAATGATGTGCATGAAGAAGTCGACCACGCCCAGTTTCGCCGCCGAGGCGGCGTATTGGCCCAGGCCCTCTGTACTCAGGGTGGCAGGATCGATGTTCATGCCGGCGCCGGGCCGGAACAGGTACACCGCCGCCAGGCCGATCACCAGGCTGATCACGGTCAGCAGCAGGAACAACAGCAAGGTCTTGCTCATCAGGCGCCCCAGGGAGCGCTTGTCGGTCATGCCGGCTATGCCGGTGACGATGGTGCAGAACACCACTGGCGCGATCATCATCTTGATCAACTTGATGAAGGCGTCGCCCAGGGGTTTGAGGGCAACGGCCTGTTGCGCCCAGAAGTGGCCGACCACCACGCCCAGCAGGACGGCGCAGAGGATCTGGAAATACAGGGATCTGGCAAGTTTCATGAGGCATCACCCATTGTTGAAATTGTGCGGATGCGCTTGTTGCTGAAGCCACGCTGATGGTGGCGGCGGCCTGGGTCTATCCCGCCAGCCTGCGCGAGGACGGGGCATAGACGAACCCTGAGAAAAGCCGACGGGCGGTACGCACCACCGATGCCTGCAGGGTCTTGCCATCGACGCCGCTACGCGACAGCGCCACGTCGATGCCACCACTGGGATGTTCGATGCGCACCTGCTCCAAGTGTTGTGCCCCCTCGCCGAGCAGGTCGCCGACCACCGTACCGGCGCTGACGCAAGCCGTGGCCAACCCGACGGCGCCGGTGATCGCCAGGGCCCGGTGGCAATTGTGCGGCATGAAATAGCGCACCTGCACTGTACCGTCATGCCGAGGTGGCGCGACCAGCACCGGCTTGGGAATCACCATGCCGCTGACATCACCCAGGCCCATGGCCTTGCCAGCCTTCAGGCGCAAGGCTTCCAGGCGCTGCAGCAAGGCATTGTCGGCATCCAGCTCGGCCGGGGTTTCCGAGCCGGTCACGCCCAGTTGCCGGGCGTCGACGATCATCATGGGCATCGCCATGTCGATGCAGGTGACCGGCACGCCGTCGATCACATCCTGAGGTTTGCCCGTAGGGAACAGCTTGCCGGTCTTGCTGCCCACTGCATCGAGGAACGTCAGGTGCACCGGGGCCGCCGTGCCAGGGACGCCGTCGATCGCCGTGCGCCCTTCGTAGCGCACGATGCCACCAGGCGTTTGCACCAGTGAATCGACGAAGGTTCCGGTATTGAGGTTGCGGATGCGTACCAGGGTCTTGCCGTCGTTGGCCTTGACCAGCCCTTGCTCGATGGCGAACGGCCCGACGGCGCACAGCATGTTGCCGCAGTTGGGCGCGGTGTCGACGCGCCGCTGGGCGACCATCACCTGGACGAACAGATAGTCGACATCGGCATCGGCGTGCAACGACGGGCTGATGATCGCCACTTTGCTGGTCTGCGGGCTGCCGCCACCGATGCCGTCGATTTCCAGCTCGTGTCCGGAGCCCATCAGGTTGATCAGCAACTCGTCGCGCTCGACCACGTTTGCAGGCAGGTCCCAGGCGTGGAAGAACGGCCCTTTGGAGGTACCGCCGCGCATGAGTACGCAAGGAATTCGTTGCATGATTTCGCACTCTTGTTGATCAATGGACATCATTGATGTTGTGAGCAAAAGAGTGACAGGGATGGATAAATCAATCCAATGCAAATATCGTAGTCATTATTGCGATGCAAGCATCAATAATCGAACGGCCCACTGAGCGATGCCTGATGGAATATGAACTGCAAGATATAAGATCTTTCGTGAAAATCGCCGAACTTGGCAGCTTTCACGAGGCTGCAGAAGCGCTGCACTTGTCCCAACCCGCCCTGAGCCGACGAATCAAGAAGCTCGAGGAAGGGCTCGGTACTTCGTTACTCGAACGCACTACGCGCCGGGTCAGCCTGACGAGCGTGGGTCGGGATTTCCTGCCCAAGGCCAGGCGCCTGCTGGATGATTTCGAGGATTCGATCCTGAGCATCCGCGAACTGGCCGAGCGCCAGACGGGGCAGGTCACCCTCGCTTGCATTCCCACGGCAGCGTTCTACTTTCTGCCCTCGGTGATCCGCGACTACAACGCGCAGTACCCGAAGATCCGCATCCGCCTGCTGGACCTCAGTGCCAACGATGGGCTGGAAGCCGTACTGCGCGCAGAGGCCGATTTTGGCATCAACATGATGAGTGGCCAGCATCCGGACATCGAGTTCGTCTCGCTGGTACAGGAGCATTTTGTGCTCGCATGCCGCCGGGACCACCCGTTGGCCAAGCGCGAGTCGGTGACCTGGGCCGAACTGGCCGACTACCGCTTGATCGGGGTCGGTCGCCTGAGCGGCAACCGCATGTTGCTCGATCATGCGCTAGCCGGCCTGAACCTTCGTCCTCAATGGTTCTACGAGGTCCAGCACCTGTCGACCTCGCTGGGCATGGTCGAGGCCGGGCTGGGGGTCTCGGCCATGCCTAGCCTGGCCATGCCCAGCGCCGACCATCCGACGTTGGTCAGCGTGCCGCTGGGCGAGCCGCAGGTCAGCCGCACGCTGGGCTTGGTGTTTCGTCGCGGTGCGTCGCTGTCGCCGGCGGCCGAAAAGTTCGTATCGATCCTCTTGCAGCAATGGCCCAATCGCTGACCCCTGGACCGATGGCATGCCGGATCCGCGCAAAGTTCATCAGCACCTGCGCCGCGGAGTGCATAACGTATGCGGCTGTTGACCGCCCTTGAAATCCAGGGTGCTCTGTTCACTTGTCCCTGCGGAGTTTTCCTTGGCCTCGCCTGCTCATGAACGTTCGCTCGATGGGTTGAATTTTTTCCTGGCCGATGTCCGTGATGGGCTTGGGCCCTACCTGGCGATCTACCTGCTGGCGGTGCACCATTGGGAGCCCGGCAGCATCGGCCTGGTCATGACCTTGGCCAGCGTCACGGCATTGCTGACCCAGACGCCAGCTGGCGCGCTGATCGACAGGACCACGGCCAAGCGCGCCGTGATGGCCATCGCCGCGCTGCTGGTGACCGGCAGTTGCCTGGTGCTGCCCTGGGTCACCAGCGTCGCGCTGGTGACGTTGACCCAAGCCATCAGCGCGCTCGCCGGTTCCGTGTTCGCACCGGCCATCGCTGCCATTTCACTGGGCCTGACCGGGCCCCGGGCATTCACCCGGCGCATGGGCCGCAACGAAACCTTCAACCATGCCGGCAATGCCTGCTCGGCGGTGCTCGCCGGCGGGCTGGCCTACCTGTTCGGACCGGTGGCGGTGTTCTACCTGATGGCGGCGATGACTGTGGCCAGCCTGATCGCCATCAGCCGAGTGCCGGCGACAGCCATCGACCATGACCTCGCGCGCGGCCTTGACCCGCGGCCGCCGGGCCAGCATGCCCACCCCGCCGGCCTTGCCGTACTGTTGCACAATCGCCCCTTGCTGCTGTTCGCCGTGTGCTGCGCGCTGTTCCATCTGGCCAACGCGGCAATGCTTCCGCTGGTGAGCCAGAAGCTGGCTCAGGCCAACCTGCAGTTGGCCACGCCGCTGACCTCGGCGTGCATCGTCGCGGCGCAGCTGGTGATGGTGCCCATGGCGCTGCTGGCCGGCGCCAGGGCCGACCGCTGGGGACGCAAGCCGCTGTTGCTCGCCGGCTTTCTGATCCTGCCGCTGCGTGGCGTGCTTTACGTGATGTCGGACGATCCGTTCTGGCTGGTGGCCGTGCAATTGCTCGATGGCATCGGCGCCGGACTGTTCGGGGCATTGTTCCCGGTAGTGGTCAAGGACCTCACCCAAGGCAGCGGGCGCTTCAATGTCAGCCTTGGCGCATTGTCCACGGCCTTCGGCCTGGGCGCGGCGCTAAGTCCCGGTGTCGCGGGGCTGGTGGTACAGTCCGCAGGCTACGACGCGGCATTCCTGACATTGGCGGGCATCGCGACTGCAGCGTTGCTTCTGCTTTGGCTGGCCATGCCGGAGACCCGCCGACCTGCCAGCGATGCCAACGCCGAGCAAGCCCCTCCCCTTCACTCCCCTTCCGGAAACTGAGTCCTCGCATGCCTGTCGCTGAGTCATCCCTGATCATCTGGTCGGTTGCGGCCGCGGCCACCGCCCTGGTCATCCTTCGGCCGGGACGCGTGCCCGAATATGTCTGGGCGATGGGCGCCGCCTTAGGGCTGACGGCCTGCGGCCTGATCCCATGGCGCCTGGCCTTGGCGGCAATCGCCGAAGGAGGCGATGTCTACCTGTTCCTGACCGGCATGATGGTGCTGGCCGAGCTGGCTCGCCAGGAAGGCTTGTTCGACTGGCTGGCCAGGTACGCGGTGCAGCATGCCAGGGGCTCGGGCCAACGCCTGTTCGACCTGGTATTCCTGGTCGGTACACTGGTCACCGTGTTCCTGTCCAATGACGCCACCGCTGTGGTGCTGACACCGGCCGTGTATGCGGCGTGCAAGGCGGCCAAGGCCGAGCCGCTGCCCTACCTGTTCATCTGCGCCTTCATCGCCAATGCCGCCAGCTTCGTGCTGCCCATCTCCAACCCGGCCAACCTGGTAGTCTTCGGCAGCCAGATGCCACCGCTGCTGGAATGGCTGCGCCAGCTCACCCTGCCCTCGCTGGGCGCCATCGCCATGACCTACCTGGTACTGCGCGTGACCCAGCGCAAGTGCATCCGTCAGCCGCTGGCCGTGGCCATCGAGATGCGCCCCCTGTCGGCCGGCGCCCGGCTTTGCGCGCTGGGCCTGATGTTCACCGGCACCCTGCTGTTGACGGTATCGGCACTGGACGTGCCGCTAGGGCTGCCGACATTTTGCGCAGGCATGGCCACCACCGGGTTGATCCACCTGCGTCAGCGGCGCAACCCGGCGCCGTTGCTGCGTCACGTGGCCTGGGGGGTCCTGCCCTTGGTCGCAGGATTGTTCGTGCTGGTGGAAGCCGTGGCCCACACCGGCGTGATCGACCGTCTTGCCCAATCGTTGGCCGCCCTGGCGCAACAGTCGGCAGGCACGGCAAGCTGGACGGCGGGCGTGACTGCGGCCGTGGCCAGCAACCTGATGAACAATCTGCCCACCGGCCTGATCGCCGGTTCCATCGGCCACCTCGTCGAACTGCCCCGGCAGACCACCGCCGCCTTGCTTATCGGCGTCGACCTGGGACCGAACCTGTCGATCACCGGCTCCCTGGCCACGCTGCTGTGGCTGGTGGCGATCCGCCGCGAGGGCGAGCATGTCGGCGCATCGAGTTTCTTGCGTCTGGGCGTGCTGGTAATGCCCCCGGCACTGCTGGCGGCACTGTTGCTGCTGGCCGTCTGAACCCGGCCTTCAGAACACCACCGAACGCCGCTGCTCCGCTGTCGCCACCACCCTGCCGCGCTTGAGCACCATCAGCCGCGCGGGCAGGTCGAGGATCACGTCGCTGACACGGTGGGTGTCCATCAGCACCAGGTCCGCGTCGTTGCCCACCGCCAAGCCATGGCTCTGCAAACCCAGGGCCTTGGCCGGGTTGCTGGTGAGCATCGGCAGCACCGTGGCCTGGTCGTCCGCCCCGCCCAGGTGACAGGCGGGGATGGCCAGCTGCGCGATATGCAGCAGGTCGCCGGTGCCGTAGGGAGTGAAGGCATTGCGGATGTTGTTGGTGGCCAGGCACACGTTCACTCCGCCATCGCGCAAGGCTCGCACCGGGGTCAGGGTGCGCCGCACATTGTGGCTGTCGCCACGGGCGCCCAGGTGCAGGTCGGTGGCCGGCAAGCACATCACGCTGATGTCGGCTTCGCGCAGCAGCGCGATGATACGCGACTGGCGCGCTGGTTCGACGGCCGCCAGGCTGGTCAGGTGGCCGACGCTGACGCGCCCTTGGTAGCCTGCCGCGAGGGTCCGGCGGGCCACGTATTCGATGGTCATGTGCTCGGCGTCGTCGGCGAAGTCCTGGTGCAGGTCGATGTCCTTGCCATAGCGCTGGGCCAGGTCGAAGACGAAATCAATGTGCTCGTGGGGCGATACGTCGTTGTAGGGAATGCCACCGACCACATCGGCGCCCTTCTCCATCGCCTCGACCATCATCGCTTTCATGCCGGGCACCTTGAGGATGCCTTCCTGGGGAAAGGCGACCACCTGGATATCGATGACATCGCGGAATGTTTCCCGTAGCTCCAGCACCACATCCAGGCCCGTGAAACCCTGGGCGGGGTCGAACTCGGCGTGGGCACGGACATGGGTGGTGCCGGCCTGCACCAGCGCGCGCAACACCTGCGTCGAGCGCTCGCGGATGTCTTCGCGGGTGAGCGTGGGCTTGAGCTCGGCGGTGACGGCGATCGCTTCCTTCAAGGTGCCGGAGCGGTTGGCCTTGCGTTGCATGACATTGGCTTTTTCCAGGTGCAGGTGGCCTTCGACGAAGCCTGGGATCAGGACATTGCCATTGCCTTGGATTTCCTGGGTTGCCGTTGCGGTGATCGTCGGGGCGATTTCAGTGATCTTGCCGTTGTGCACGGCCACATCCATCAAGGGTTTTGCATCGTCGATGCGGACATTTCTGATGATCAGGTCCATGCCGTCGTTTCTCGTAATCAGTCATTACGGTCGACACCCTGTACTCGCGATGTTGGACAACGCGGTGGATGGCACCGGCCTTGCCGGTGTTCGCGGGGCAAGCCCGCTCCTACAGGGGGCCAATATCGTCTGTAGAAATGGCCCGGCCACCCAGTGGAGACCGGGCCATGTCCCTATGAGCGAATCAGAACGGTTTGGTCGGCAGGTACTTGCCATCCAGGGTGATCACAGCGCGGGAACCGCCTTCCGGATCATCGACCTTCTTCACATCCAGCTTGAAGTTGATGGCGCTGATGATGCCGTCGCCGAACTTCTCGTGGACCAGCGCCTTGAGCGTGGTGCCGTACACCTGCAGCATCTCGTAGAAGCGATAGATCGTCGGGTCGGTCGGCACGCCACCTTCGATACTGCCGCGCAGTGGGATGGTCTGCAGCAGTGCGATGCCGTCGGCGTCCAGACCGAGCTTGTCACCCACCACCTGGGCGGCGCTGGCCGGCAGCGGGTGCTGGCCCAGCAGCGCGGCGGTGACGAAGGCTTCGGACAGGCCGGTGCCATCGGTGATCTGGGCGAACGACAGGTCCTTGCGGGCCTTGGCCAGGAGGATGACCTCGCTCAGGGCAAGACGGGCGTTCTGGCTGATTTGCGACTGGATCATGGGAGTGTCTCCTTGGGTTGAAAATCGGGTTCAGGCAACGTGCCGGGAAGCGTGGGAAACAGCGCGGACGCCTGGGTTGTCCGCCAGGGATACGAACTGGCCGGTGCGTCCGTCGAAGGCGTCGATGCGGCCGCTCTCGATGTCGTAGATCCAGCCATGCAGGGCCACGCGGCCCTCTTCCAGGGCCAGGCGCACCGAGGGGTGGGTCTGGATGTTGGCCAGCTGGGCGATCACGTTCTCTCGCACCATGGCCTCGACCTTGGCGTGAGGGGTTTGATGCGGGCGGGCTTCGTTGACCACACGGGCGGAGTCGGCGTAGCGCAACCAGCCGGCCACGGCGGGCATGTGGTCCAGGCACTTGCAGGTGGCGATGGCAGTCATGGCGCCGCAGTCGGAGTGACCGCAGATTACGATATCGGCCACTTGCAGGGCGGCGACGGCATACTCGACCGAGGCCGACACCCCGCCGGGTTCAGGGCCGTAGGACGGCACGATGTTGCCGGCGTTGCGGATGACGAACAGGTCGCCCGGCTCGCGCTGGGTGACCAGCTCGGGCACCAGGCGGCTGTCGGAGCAGGAGATGAACAGCGCCCGCGGGCTTTGCTGGGTGGCCAGGTCCTTGAACAGCTTGACTCGCTCGGGGAAGGCGTCGCGCTGGAACTTCAGGAAGCCGTCGATGATGTCTTGCATGGCTGATGCCTCAGTGTCGCGGTGTGTGAGGCAAAGGTTAGGCGGTGCGTTACATAAGGTAAAAGTCTCATTTATGATGAATGGCATCAGATTATCTTATGGAGAGAAGCATGCTCGCCCGGCATATCCAGTACTTTCTCGCGGTCGCGCAACACCATAGCTTCACTCGGGCGGCGGCAGCCCTGCACGTCTCCCAGCCCGCGCTTTCGCAGCAGGTCAGGCAACTGGAGGAAAGCCTGGGGGCGCAGTTGTTCGATCGCTCGGGGCGCACGACTCGGCTGACCGATGCCGGCGAGGTCTATCTGCGCTATGCGAAACGGGCGTCGCAGGAACTGCAGGAGGCCAGGCGCGCGATCCATGATGTGAGCGACCTCAGCCGAGGGTCATTGCGGGTGGCGGTGACGCCGACCTTTACCAGCTATCTGGTCGGCCCCTTGGTCGAGGCCTTCCACAGCCGGTACCCGAATATCACCCTGAACTTGCGCGAAATCGCCCAGGAGCACATGGAGGAACTGCTGCTGGCGGACGAACTGGATGTCGGTATCGCCTTCGATGAGCCCCACGCCCAGGACATCGACACCTACCCATTGCTGGTCGAGACACTGGCGCTGGTGGTCGGCAGCCAGCACCCATTGGCCCATGCACGCGCCATCGGGCTACAGGCGCTGAACGACGAGTCGATGATCCTGCTCAGCGCCGAATTCGCCACTCGGGAGCAGATCGAGCGCTATTGCCGGCAGCACGGCATACGCCCGCAGGTGCGGATGGAGGCCAATGCTATCGGCGCGGTCATCGAAGTGGTGCGCAGGACGACGCTGTCGACGCTGCTCCCCGCCAACATCGTCCTGGCGCATGACGACCTGACCGCCATCGCCCTCGACCCCTTGCGCCTGCAACGCACGGCCGTGCTCATGCAGCGCAGGGGTGTCTACCAGGCCGCGGCGGCGCAGGCCTTCCTGGCGCTGGCCAAGGAGGTGGCCGCACAGCTGGAGCGCAGCTGAGGCTCAGCTCAATTGCGCAATCAGCACCGCATTGGTGTAGATCAGGCTGCCGTCGCTGGCCCGATGCCCGACCAGGTGGAACTGGCCGCGCTCATCGTCGCTCAGGTAGACACGCAGGCGGCAGTCGGACAAGGGGCCATAGCCTTCAGGCAAGACCAGGTTCAGTGTGTCCATGTCGACATCCACCATCGCTTCGCGCTCGTGGCTCTGCTGCAGGCGCTCTTCGGCCTGCTCCAGCGCCGTGTGGGCGGCGCCCTGGATATTGAAATGGATGTCGCCCACCGGGGTGGATCTGCGATCACCGTCACCTTTGCACCAGCCTTCGATCGTCAGGGTACTCATGATCAATCCTCATGCTGTGGAGCGTTTCTGATCACTGCTGAAGGGGTTGACCCTGACGGGAATCGAATCGTTCAGGTTTCCGGGGTACCTCCCGTTCAGGGCGCGAGCACGATGCCACGGGCTGCTTCGGCCGGATCACCGGCACCGCGCTCGAGCAGATAGCGCGCAGGCGGCTTGCCCATGGCCTTGCGGAACATGGTGACGAAGCCACTGGCGCTTTCGTAACCCAACGCCAGGGCCACCGCCTGCACACTCTCGCCCTTGGCAAGGCGTTGCAACGAAAGGATCACATGAAGCTGCCGCCGCCAGCGGCCGAAACTCATGCCGACTTCCTGCAGCAACAGCCGGCTCATGCTGCGCTCGCTCATGCCGATGCGCCGGGCCCATTCGCCGATCGGCGCTGTGCTCGCCGGGTCGGCCAGCAGCCGCTGCGCCAGCTGGCGCAGCCTGCGGTCCTGGGGCATGGGCAGGTGCAGATCCTCGACGGGGGCGGCGCACAATTCGTCCAGCAACGTGGCGATCAGTCGCGCCTCGGGCCCGCGCTCGGCGTACAGCGCCTCGAAGCCCGTCGCCTTGAGCAACAGTTCGCGCAACAGTGGCGACACCGCCAGCGTGCAGCAGGTGGTCGGCAGATACTCGACCGCCTCCGGCTCGACGAACAGGCAATGGCATTCGGTTTCTCCCGAACCACGGGTCGAATGCAGCAGCCCCCCTGGGATCCACACCGCGCACTGCGGCGGCACGATCCACACCCCGGTCTCCACCTCACAGTTGAGAATGCCGCGCACCGTGTAGATCAACTGCGCCTTGCGATGACGGTGAGGGGCAAGCTCCCAGTCCTTGCCTACGCGGGACGCGCACAAGGCGATGACCTGACGTGGAATGCCATCGACATCCCATGGGCTGGCCAGGGTTTCGGGGGTGATTGATTCCACGATGCTGCTCATTGCTCGAAGCTGACGCATTGGCCGAAATGAAAAACAGAATGACAAGATTTCGCAATGACGTCCATGAGTCACGTGGTTATCGTGCATCTGGGTCGCCGATGTCGGTTTTCCAGAACGGCGACCACGCATCAACACACGCAGAGGATCAGACAGATGCTTTTGGATTCCACCTATTTTCCGCTGGTCTGGATGGATACCGGTAATACCACCATCGATACCCGCGATGAAGGTTTCGCAGTCTTCGAAACGCTGCTGGCAGGCGCCGAACCGTTCGTCTTGCTGGACGCGGAACGCGCCAGGCAAAAAGCCAATGGACATACCCATGACGAACAGAAACAACTGTCACTGTGGATGAAGCGCCACAAGGCCGCGCTGCGCACCTACGTCCGGGGGCAGATCCTCATCGAGCCGGATGCCGACAAACAGGAGGCCGCTCAATTGTTCGCAGCCAAGTTCGAAGCCTTCTGGGGCTACCCCCTGCATATCGTCGCCACCCAGGAAGAAGCCTTCAAAGTGGCGAACCAGCTGCTGGCGAAGTGAACACAGGGAGGGCTCGCCATGGGTCTGGTCGCAATCAACACCGTCGAGATCATCCCGGCCATCGGTTCGGCAGCGGTGCTCCAGGAGAGGCTGGAAGGCTTGTTGGAGGTGTTGAACCGTACCTCGGGATGCGTGGTGTACAGCCTCAAGTACGCAGCCTTGCCGAGTGAACGCTGGATCATCACCGGCCACTGGGACTGTGTCGAACAGATGACCGCGCACTTCAAGCTACCGTGCCTGGCCATGCTCTTCGATCTGACCGCGCAACGGCTGGCGACGGGGCTTTGCTTCCGAACGTTCAAGGCCATGGCGCATTGAGCGATCAGGTGGCGCCATGGAAGGCCTTCGCCAATGCCGCCTGCATGTCCCGCGCCTGCGCCCTCAATGCCTGGCAAAACGGTTCCAGCACCGCCGATGCCGGGCGCAGCTCCGGCCGGATCAACATCACCTGGTACGGCACCGAGAGGCTCAAGCGGCGAATCGGCAAGCCCCCCTGCCCCGCTTCCAGCCCGCTTAGCGGATTGATGATCGCCACCCCCAGGCCCTGCCGGACCATCGCGCACACCGACGCCGCGCTGGTGGTCTCGATGATCGTGCGTCGGTTCACCCCTGCTTCGCGGAAGTGCCGGTCAAGCTGTTGCCGGTAACTGTCCAGGCTGGCCAGGTTGATGAAGTCGACCTCGTGGAAATCCTGCAGCGCCAGCACCGGCTTGGCCTGCAATGGGTGGTCTTCGGGCAGCACGCAGACCATGTCGGCACTGAACAGCAGCTCCCCGACCGCCCCCCTGGGCACCTGCCCGGTTTCGGTCAGGCCCAGGTCGTGCTGCTGGGCCACCAGCGACTCCTCCAGCAGCGGCGACTCCTGGGCGGTGATGCTTACGCTCACGCCCGGGTGTTGCTGGTGAAACGCCTTGCAGGCCTTGGGCAGCAGGGTTTGCGAGAACAGTGGCAGGCAGGTGATGGCCAGCCGGCCCTGTTCGAAGTTGCGGATGGCCTGGGCGAAGCGATCGATGCGCTCCAGGCCGACGAAGGCGCGCTCGACCTCCTCGATCAGCAGCAAGGCCTGGGCCGTGGGTGCCAGGCGCCCGCCTTCGCGTTCGAACAGGTTCAAACCGGTGACCTGCTCCATGCGCGCCAGCTCGCGACTGACGGTGGGCTGCGAGGTGAACAGCAGGCGCGCGGCGCCGGTGACACTGCCGGCAGCCATGATGGCGCGGAACACTTCGATATGGCGGATGGAGAGTTTCATGGGGGCATGCAACACCTGAACGTTTGGCAGGGACCTGTAGGAGCGGGCTTGTCCCGCGAACACCGGCAACGCGGTGGATGGCACCGGCTTTGCCGGTGTTCGCGGGACGAGCCCGCTCCTACAGCAGTCGAATGTATATCAAATACGGATGACCTTCTGAAAATTATCTATTTTTATGAATCATCCAACTCACTCAATATCGGTGCATCCATTACAAGGAACACCACCATGACCACCACCCTCCTGGCCCAGGCCGTCCGCCAACACGGCTCGCCACTGTGGGCCTACGACGCCCAGACCATCCACCAGCGCATCGACCAGCTCCTGCAGCACTTTGACACGGTCCGCTTCGCGCAGAAGGCCAACCCCAACCTGCATGTCCTGCGCCTGATGCGCGAACGTGGCCTGGTGCTCGATGCCGTGTCGCTGGGTGAGATGGAGCGGGCTTTCGCGGCCGGGGCGACGGTGGACGGTGACCCGGCCGGCGTGGTGCTGACCTGCGACGTGCTGGACCAGCCGACCCTGGCCCGAGTGGTCGAGACGAAGATCGAAGTGAACGCCGGCTCCATTGACATGCTCCGCCAGCTGGGCGAGCACTCCCCCGGGCACCGGGTATGGCTGCGCATCAACCCGGGCTTCGGCCATGGCCACAGCCGCAAGACCAACACCGGTGGCGAGAACAGCAAGCACGGCATCTGGCACGAGCAACTGCCCGAGGCGCTGGCTTGCGTGAAAGAAAACGGCCTGCACCTGGTCGGCGTGCACATGCATATCGGCTCGGGGGTGGACTACGAGCATCTGGAACAGGTGGCCGGCGCCATGGTCGGGCTGATCGGCAAGCTGGGCGTGGACATCGAGGCCTTCTCCATCGGTGGCGGGCTGTCCACGCCATACCGCAGCGACGACCAGCCGGTGGACCTGCAACGCTACGCCCGCACCTGGGCGGTGGCGCGGGCGGAAGTTGAAACCATGCTCGGTCATCCCGTGCGCATGGAGATCGAGCCGGGGCGCTTCCTGGTGGCGGAGTCGGGTTGCCTGGTGGCCGAGGTGCGTGCCGTCAAGCAGATGGGCGACAGGCACTACATACTGGTCGATGCCGGCTTCAACGACCTGATGCGCCCGGCGATGTACGGGGCCTACCACCGCATGAGCCTGTTCGATGCCGTGGGCCGGCCAGTGAGCCGTCCGCTGCAACCGACCGTGGTGGCCGGGCCGCTGTGCGAGTCGGGGGATGTATTTACCCAGAACGACGAGGAGCTGACCCCGCAGCAACTGCCAGAGGCCAAGGTGGGTGACCTGCTGGTGATTCATGACGCGGGGGCTTACGGGGCTTCGATGTCGTCGAACTACAACAGTCGCCCGTTGCTGCCTGAGTTTCTGGTCGAGCAGGGCAACCTGCGCATGATCCGTCGGCGCCAGACCGTGCAGGAGCTTTTGGCACTGGAACTGGGTATTTAGCGCCCAGCTCTACCTGTGGGAGCGGGCTTGCCCCGCGATACGATGCGTGGCACCGGCTTCGCCGGTGGTCGCGGGGCAAGCCCGCTCCTACAGGGCCGGCGTCACCAGCCGGTACCCTACCCCCGCCTCGGTGACGATGAACCGCGGCGCCGTGGGATCGTCCCCCAACTTCTGCCGCAGGTGCCCCACCACGATGCGCAGGTAGTGGGTGTCGTCCACATGGGTCGGCCCCCAGATGTCCTTCAGCAGCTGCTGCTGGGTGATCACACGCCCCGGGTGTCCGGCCAGTTGCGCCAGCAGCGCATACTCCTTGCGCGTCAGCGCCACTTCCACGCCATCCAGGGTCACCTTGCGAAAGGCGAAGTCCACTACCAATGGCCCGAAGCTCGCGGCAGACGTCGCACTACCGACCTGCGGCGCCTGGCGCAGCAAGGCCCGCACCCGGGCGAGGAACTCCTGGATGCCGAATGGCTTGGTCACGTAGTCGTTGGCCCCGCCATCCAGTGCATCGACCTTCTGCACCTCGCTGGCACGTACCGACAGCACCATCACCGGCACCGTGCTCCATTCACGCAACTCGCGCAACACCTGCTGGCCGTCCATGTCCGGCAAGCCCAGGTCGAGCACCACCAGGTCAGGCTTGTTCAGCGCGGCCTGGGCCAGGCCCTCGCTGCCGGTAGCGGCCTCAAGCACCTTGTAGCCCTGGGACGCCAGGCTGATGCGCAGGAACTTGCGGATCTGCGGCTCGTCGTCGATGACCAGCAGAGTGGCGGCTTGGCTCATGGGGCTTCACTTTCAGTATCGGGTTGGGTCGGCAGCGGCAAGCATAGAGTGATGCAGGTGCCGTGGCCATCGATGCCATCATCGACCAGGATGCGGCCGCCATGGGCGCCGATCATGCCCTGGCAGATCGCCAGGCCCAGACCGGTGCCCTGCCCGCCCCGGTCGCCGCGGGCAGCGGTGTAGAACATGTCGAAGATCTTTTCGCGCTCGTCCGGGGGAATGCCTGGGCCTTCGTCGGCGACAGCGAAGCACAGCTGCTCGTCGCGCACCGAGACCTGCAGCTCCAGGCGGCCCTGCGGCGGGGAGAAACGGGCGGCGTTCTCCAGCACGTTGATCAGCGCCTGCTCGATCAACGCCGCGTGCACGAACAGCAGCGGCAGCTCCGGCGGTACTTCGGTGTGCACGCGCAGGGGCGCCAGCACCACGCGCAGGCGATTGAGGGCACTGCCGACGATATCGGCCGGGGCCACCCAGTCGCGGGCCAGCTTGAGGGTGCCGTGGCCCAGGCGGGTCATGTCCAGCAGGTTCTGGATGTAGCGATCCAGGCGCTCGGCTTCGTTGCGGGTGCCTTCGAGCAGTTCGCGGCGGTCGTCCGGGGGAATCGCGTCGCCCAGGGCCAGCAGGCTGTCGATGCTGCCGCGCATGGAGGTCAGCGGGGTGCGCAGGTCGTGGGATACCGAGGCGAGCAAGGCGCTGCGCAGTTGCTCGGTTTCACCATGCAGGCGCGCGGCTTCCAGTTGCTCGCCAAGGCGTGCGCGGGCCAGGGCCTGGGCCAGGGGTTGCGCCAGGGCCTTGAGCAGACGGCGGCGCTGGGCACTCAGCGGCTCGCCATCGCGGGGACGTATGCCGAGCAGCGCCAGGGGTTGCTCTTCCACGGCCAACGGCCACCACCACCAACGACCGTGAGGCAAGGTATCGCTGCCAAAGCCTGCGGCCTGGCCATGCTGCCAGGCCCATTCGGCGGCGGCGCGCTCGTTGTCGGTGAAGGCATGGTTGCCACCGCTGGCGACTTGCAGCAAGCCATCGGCACTGCGCTCCAGCAGGCACACCTGCACGTCCTGCCAGCCGTCCATATGCTGGCCGGCGGCGCTGAACACGGCCTGGCGGTCGGTGGCCACGGTCAGGCGCCGCGACAGGTCGAGCAGCTGGTTGGTCTGCGCCTGGGTCTCGCGCAGGGCCTGCAGCTGGCGGCGCTGGCGGGCGGCCAGGTTGCCAGTGAGCGCCGCCATCAACAGGAAGAACACCAGGGTCAGCACATCCTCCTCGCGCTGGATAGCGAAGGAGAAGTTCGGCGGGATGAACAGGAAGTCGTAGGTCAGGAACGACAACGCCGCGCAGGCCAGCGCCGGGCCCAGGCTGCTGCGCACCGCCACCAGCAGCACGGCGGCGAGGAACACCAGGGAGATGTTGGGCAACGCCAGCATGCTCGACACGGCCCAGGCCAGGCCGGTGGCCAGCACGGTGGCGAACAGCGCCAGCAGGTAGTGACGCCACACCCACACACGCTTGACCGCCGCCCGCGCCGCTTGCGGCTGGGCGTCGCGGTCGAGGACGTTGATCTCCAGGCCGTGGCTCTCACGCAATAAACGGGCAGCGACACCGGCGCCGAAGAAGCGCCGACGCAGCAGGTCGCGGGACTGCCCTACCAGTACCAGACTGGCGCGACGCTCGGCGGCGTGCTGGATCAGCGTACGGGCCACTTCACCGGCACGTAGCAGCACCACTTCGCCGCCCAGGCGCTCGGCCAGTTGCTGGGCGGCCTGCAGGCGATGGCGGGCGGTCTCGTCGCGCAGGCGGCCGTTGTCCACATGCACCACGCTCCACGGCAGATGCCGGCGCTGGGCCACGCGGCAGGCGTGGCGCACCAGTCGTTCGGCCTGGTCGTCGCCATCGATGCCCACCAGCAGGCGCCCACGCAAGGCCGGGGCTTCCTGGCCGCGCTGGCGGTAGCCGCTGGCAAGGTCGGCATCGACCTGGGCGGCGGCGGTCTGCATGGCCAGCTCGCGCAGGGCGGTGAGGTTGGTCTGGGAGAAATAGGCCTCGATGGCCGCCCGCGCCTGCTCGGGCACGTAGACCTTGCCCTCGCGCAGGCGCTCGAGCAACTCGCGGGGCGGCAGGTCGATCAGTACCAGCTCGAAGGCTTCCTGCAGCACCCAGTCGGGCAAGGTCTCGCGCACCTGCACGCCGGTAATGTCGCGGACCTTGTCGTTGAGGCTTTCCAGGTGCTGGACATTGACCGTGGTGTACACATCGATGCCGGCGGCGAGCAGCTCCTGCACGTCCTGCCAGCGCTTGGCGTGGCGGCTGCCGGGGGCGTTGGTGTGGGCCAGTTCGTCGACCAGCACCAGAGGTGGCGCGGCCTTGAGCAGGCCGTCGAGGTCCATTTCCTCAAGCATCACGCCGCGGTATTCGCTGCGCAACAGCGGTTGCTGGGCCAGGCCGCCGAGCAGAGCCTCGGTCTCGGCGCGGCCGTGGGTCTCGACCACCCCGGCCACCACGCGCACGCCCTGGCGTTGCTGGGCGTGGGCGGCCTGCAGCATGGAAAAGGTCTTGCCGACCCCGGGCGCGGCGCCGAGAAATACCTTGAGCCTGCCCCGGCCTTCCCGGGGCAGGCCCGCCAACAACGCGTCGGCGCGGGCGGAGTCACTCATGCTTCATCCTTCACTAATTACCAATTTTGGCCTGCTACGCAGGCCTTCGCGGGTAAACCCGCTCCCACAGGTTCGGCACAACTCTGAAGGTCAGCGCAGTACCTGTGGGAGCGGGTTTACCCGCGAAGGGCCGCACAGCGGCCCCGACTTCAATGGCTCGGTGCCAGACGCTCAAGCGCCTGGTTCAGCGCCAGCACATTCACCACCGGTGGCCCGACCAGTGGTCGCAGGGTGGCCTCATTCACCAGCGCTTGCAAGCGCTCCTCCGAGACCTGCCGCGCCGCCGCCACGCGCGGCAGCTGGTAAGCAATCGCCTCGGGCGGCAGGTGCGGGTCCAGCCCACTGCCCGAGGTGGTCAGCAGCGCCTGGGGTACCGGTCCCTGCTGTGCCTGATATTGCGCGGCGGCATCGGTCCTGACCCGCTCGGCCAATGCCGGATTGCTCGGCGCCAGGTTGCTCGCGCCGCTGGCCACGGTGGCATAGGCCCCCGCCGAAGGCCGCGACTTGAACCAGGCGTCGCCCTTGAACTCCTGGGCAATCAGCGCCGAGCCACGCACCTCACCGCGCTCGTCGTGCACCAGGCTGCCATTGGCCTGGTCAGGGAAGGCGACCTGGGCAATACCGGTCACCGCCAGGGGATACAGCGCGCCGGTGACCACGGTCATCAGCAGGACCAGGCTCAGGGCCGGGCGTACATAAGCGGTCATGTCAGTCTCCTCAGACCAGGTGCAGCGCAGTGAGCAGCATGTCGATCAGCTTGATCCCGGCGAACGGCACGACGATGCCCCCCAGCCCGTAGATCAGCAGGTTGCGGCGCAGCAGGTGGGCGGCGCTGGCGGCCTGCACCCGCACCCCGCGCAGGGCCAGGGGGATCAGCACGATGATGATCAGCGCGTTGAACACGATGGCCGAGAGGATCGCGCTCTGCGGGCTGGCCAGGTGCATCAGGTTGAGCACGCCCAGCTGCGGGTAGATGGCGGCGAACAGCGCCGGCAGGATGGCGAAGTACTTGGCCACGTCGTTGGCGATGGAGAAGGTGGTCAGCGCACCGCGGGTAACCAGCAGCTCCTTGCCCACCTGCACCACGTCCAGCAGCTTGGTCGGGTCGCTGTCCAGGTCGACCATGTTGGCGGCCTCGCGGGCGGCCTGGGTGCCGTCGTTCATGGCCATGCCCACATCGGCCTGAGCCAGCGCCGGGGCGTCGTTGGCGCCATCACCGCACATGGCGACCAGACGGCCGTCGTTCTGCTCCTGGCGGATGCGCGCCAGCTTCTTCTCGGGGGTGGCTTCGGCCAGCACGTCGTCCACGCCGGCCTCGGCGGCGATGGCGGCGGCGGTCAGCGGGTTGTCGCCGGTAACCATCACGGTGCGGATACCGAGCTTGCGCAGTTCGGCGAAGCGTTCACGGATGCCGGGCTTGACCACGTCCTTGAGATGGATCACGCCGAGCAGGTGCGTGTCGACGCACACCAGCAGCGGAGTGCCGCCGCTCTGGGCGATGCGCTCCACTTCACGGGCCAGGGCGGCGGGCAGCTCCAGGCGTTGCAGGCCACAGAAGGCCAGCACCGCGTCGACGGCGCCCTTGCGGTAGCGGCGCTGCTGGAAATCGATGCCCGACAGACGGGTCTCGGCGCTGAAGGCGATGGCTGCGTACTGCTCGGTCAAAGGCTCGGCGAAATCGTGCAACTGGCGCAAGTACTCGACGATCGACTTGCCCTCGGCGGTGTCGTCGGCCAGCGAGGCGAGCAAGGCGCCCTCCCCCAGCTCCTTGGCGGTCACCCCGGAGGCGGCGTGCAGGGCGCTGCAGCGGCGGTTGCCGAAGGTGATGGTGCCAGTCTTGTCGAGCATCAGGGTGTGCACGTCGCCGGCTGCTTCCACCGCACGGCCGGAGCGGGCGATCACGTTCAGGCGCACCAGGCGGTCCATGCCGGCGATGCCGATGGCCGACAGCAGGCCGCCGATGGTGGTGGGGATCAAGGTCACCAGCAGCGCGGCGAGGAAGATCAGCGGCAGCTCGCCACCGGCGAAGCGGGCGAACGGCTGCAGGGTGACCACCACGATCAGGAAGATCAGGGTCAGGCCGATCAGCAGGATGTCCAGGGCAATCTCGTTGGGGGTTTTCTGGCGCTTGGCGCCTTCGACCAGGGCGATCATGCGGTCCAGGGTCGACTCGCCCGGGTTGCTGGTGATGCGGATCAGCAGCCAGTCGGAGACCAGGCGGGTGTTGCCGGTGACCGCCGAGCGGTCGCCGCCGGACTCGCGGATCACCGGGGCGGACTCGCCGGTGATCGCCGACTCGTTGACCGCGGCGATGCCTTCGAGCACCTCGCCGTCGCCGGGGATCATCTCGCCGGCCACCACGCGCACCACATCGTCCTTGCGCAGCTGGGTGGCGGCGACGCTCTCGAAGCTGCCGTCGCTCTTGCGGCGCTTGGCGGTCAGGCCCTGGCTGCCGGCCTTGAGGCTGTCGGCGCGGGCCTTGCCGCGGCCCTCGGCCAGGGCTTCGGCGAAGTTGGCGAACAACACGGTGAACCACAGCCAGACGGCGATCTGCACCGCCACGCCGGTGCTCACGCCGCTGCCGGGCACCAGGCACAGCACGGTGGTGAGCACGGCGGTGAGGGCCACCACCAGCATCACCGGGGCGCGCTTGAGCTGGCGCGGGTCGAGCTTGACGAAAGCCTGGACCAGCGCCGGGCGCCACAACGCGCTGAAGCGGGTCTGGTCCTTGGCGCCTTGACGCGCCTTCACTTCGGGAATGGGCATGTTCATTGTGTATTCCTCAGAAACCCAGGCTCAGGTGTTCGGCAATCGGCCCCAGGGCCAGGGTCGGCAGGAAGGTCAGGCCACCGACCAGCAGGATGGTCACCAGCAGCAGCGTGGTGAACAGCGGGCCGTGGGTGGGGAAGCTGTTGAGGCCTTGCGGCGCGCTCTTCTTCGCCGCCAGGCTGCCGGCCAGGGCCAGCACCGGCAGGATGTAGCCGAAACGGCCGATCAGCATGGCCAGGCCGATCATCACGTTGTGGTACACCGTGTTGGCGCCGAAACCGGCGAAGGCCGAGCCGTTGTTGGCGGTGCCGGAGGTGTAGGCGTAGAGCAGCTGGCTGAAACCGTGGGCGCCGGGGTTGGTCACCGCGCCGGCCGGCCCAGGCAGGCTGGCGGCGATGGCGCCGAGGATCAGCACGCCCACCGGCATCACCAGCAGGCTCGCCACCAGCAGTTGCACTTCACGGGCCTGGAGTTTCTTGCCCAGGTACTCCGGGGTGCGGCCGATCATCAGGCCGGCCAGGAATACCGCGATCAACACGAACAGCAGCATGCCGTAGAGGCCGGCGCCGACGCCGCCGAAGATCACTTCGCCAAGCATCATGTTGACCATCGCCACCATGCCGGTAATCGGGTTGAGGCTGTCGTGCATGGCGTTGACCGAGCCGTTGGAGGCGGAGGTGGTGGTCACCGTCCACAACACGGAGCCGGTGGTACCGAAGCGGCTCTCCTTGCCTTCCAGCGGCGCGCTCTGCTGTACCTGGGCGCTTTCCAGGGCCGGGTTGGGCTGATGTTCCGACCACAGCGCGGTGCTGCCGCCGATCAGGAACAGCGCCAGCATGCAGGCGATGATCGCGCGGCTCTGGCGCAGGTCCTTGACGTAATGGCCGAAGGTGAACACCAGGGCCACCGGAATCAGGATGATCGAGGCCACCTCGAACAGGTTGCTCCAGGCCGTGGGGTTCTCGAACGGGTGCGCCGAGTTGACACCGAAGAAGCCGCCACCGTTGGTGCCCAGCTGCTTGATGGCGATCTGGCTGGCGGCCGGGCCCAGCGGTATGGTCTGGTTGGTGCCTTGCATAGTCACGGCATGGACGTAGTCGGCGAAGGTCTGCGGCACGCCCTGCCAGACCAGCAGCAGCGCCAGCACCA
The DNA here is from genome assembly GCF_028369275.1 of Mitsuaria sp. RG. Taxonomy (NCBI): domain Bacteria; kingdom Pseudomonadati; phylum Pseudomonadota; class Betaproteobacteria; order Burkholderiales; family Sphaerotilaceae; genus Roseateles; species Mitsuaria sp. RG. The sequence goes on along the minus strand of NZ_JAQMYQ010000008.1, from coordinate 58,521 downwards.
GGCACAGCGGCAGCAGGCCGTAGAGGGTGGCGCGGGTCAGGTCGACCCAGAAGTTGCCCAGGGTGCTGGCCGAGCGACGGGCGATACCCCGGCACAGGGCGACCAGCACGGCAAGGCCGGTGGCGGCGCTGACGAAGTTCTGCACGGTCAGGCCGATCATCTGGCTCAGGTAGCTGACCGAGGCTTCACCGCTGTAGGCCTGCCAGTTGGTGTTGGTCATGAAACTGACCGCGGTGTTGAACGCCAGCGACCATTCCTGGCCCGGCAGGTGCTGCGGGTTGAGCGGCAGGCTGCCCTGCAGTTGCAGGACACCGAACACCATCAAAAAACCGACCAGGTTGAAAGCCAGCAGGGCCAGGGTGTACTGCTTCCAGCTCTGCTCCTGGTCGGCGCGCACGCCGGCAACGCGGTAGCAGCCCCGCTCCACCGGGCCGAGGAGCGGCGACAGCCAGGTGCGCTGGCCTTCCATCACCTTGTAGTAGAAGCGACCGAGCCAGGGCGCCGGCAGCAGCACGATGGCGAAGAACGCCAGCAGCAGCAGGTAATCGTAACTGTGCATGGTCGCCCCTTAGCCGCGGTCGGCGCGCAGCAGCGCCACCAGCAGGTAAACCGCCAACGCCACCGCCAATAGCAGTGACAGCCCGTCGAGCATGTACATGAGTGAATCTCCCCTTGGTGCGGCGTGAGGGCCGCTTTGGGGAAATTGTCCGAGGGAGGGGCGTAAAGGGGCGAGATCGGGGGTGGGGCCGGGGCATAAAGAATGCGTAAAGATCAGATACACCGGATCGCTTCACGGGCCCATTCGCGGGTAAACCCGCTCCCACAGGTGCTGCGCCAAGCTCAAGGGCTGCGCTGTACCTGTGGGAGCGGGTTTACCCGCGAAGAGGCCCGAAAGGTCAACGTTGCGGCGTGTGCTGCGCCGAATTGCGGCTCCAGTCCAGCAGCAGGCTGTACCCCACCGCCAACAGGGTCGGCCCGATAAACAGGCCAATGAAACCGAACGCGATCAGGCCGCCGAACACCCCCAGCAGCACGATCACCAGCGGCAGGTTGCCGCCCCGGCTGATCAGGTAGGGTTTGAGCACGTTGTCCACGCCACTGATGATGAACGTGCCCCACACCCCCAGGAATACCGCCATGCCGTAGTCACCCTTCCATACCAGCCAGGCGGTGGCGGGGATCCAGGCCAGCGGCGGACCCATGGGGATCAGGCTGAGCATGAAGGTCACCAGGCCGAGCACGATGGCCCCCGGCACGCCGGCGATCAGGAAGCCGATCAGCGCCAGCAGGGCCTGGGCCGCGGCGGTACCGATCACGCCGTTGACCACCCGTTGCACGGTGCCGGCCACCAGGTCGACGTAGTACTCGGCGCGCTCGCCCACCAGCCGTTGCAGCAGACGATGGACGAAAGCTGCCAAGCGTGGCCCGTCGCGGTAGAAGAAGAACACGAACACCAGGCTCAGGGTCAGCTCCAGCACCCCGCCGCCAATCTGCGCACTGCGTGCCAGCAGCCAGTTGCCGACCTGGCCCAGGTACGGCTTGGCCGAGGCCAGCAAGGCCGCGCCCTGCTGGTCGAACGACTCCCACCAGCTCACCAGGCGCTCACCGACGAATGGAATGCCCGCCACCCAGGCGGGCGCGTCCGGCAGGCCATCGACCTGCACGTCGCGAATGAACGCGGTGGCATCGCGCACATGGTCGGCCAGGTTGAAACCCAGCCACACCAGCGGCAGCGCCACCAGCAGGATCCACACCGTGGTCAGCAGGCTCGCGGCGAGGGTTTCGCGCCCACCCAGCACACGGGTCAGCAGGCGCATCAGCGGCCAGCTGGCAAAGGCCAGGATGGCGCCCCACAGCAGCGCCGAGATGAACGGTGCCATCACCCACAGCGCGGCCCCCAGCAGGGTCAGCAGCAGGATCTGGATCAACAGGCGGTCATTGTTGGCCATGGTGGCGCTCACTCAACGGATCAGTTCCAGGTGCAGGCCCTCGGTCGGGGCGTCACCGACCTCCAGCCGCGCGCTGCGCACGCCGGCCTTGACCAGCTGCTCGCGCCAGGCCTCGGCGCCCTTGCCGCTGAGGCTGACGCGCAGGGTGCTGTCGAGGTTCAGGCTGCGGGCCAGCAACGTTGCCCAGGTAGCCTGGGGCTCGGCCAGATCAGGGTAGTCGAGCTTGCCGGTATCGCGCAGTTCGCGCAGCACCGTGGCGGCAGTGGGCAGCAGCTCGCCCAGCGGGCTGCCGGCGACGAACTCCTCGACATGCAGATAAGCACGGCGGTTGCCGCGAGTCACGCTGTACAGCGCCACCAGGGTGTCGGCTTCCTCGGCTGAGCGACGCAGCAGGATGAACGCTTGCTGCTCGTCACCGCCATTGAGCCGGGCATTGGCGAACACGTCGTTGGCCCACAGGCTGGCCTCGCCGCAATCGCGGCCCTGGCACCAGAACAGTGGATAGCCGCCCTCCTGCTGCAGGGCCTCGCGGGCGCTGGTGAAAGCTTCGCGGGCGCTGCGCTCGACCGGCAGCTCATAGGTCACCGAGCTGACCTGGCCACGGCTCTCGACCTTGTCGTCGACCCGCAGGCGGCCGCTGATCTTGCGCAGCGGTCCCATGGGGTAGACCCGCTCCTGCTCCACCGCCGGGCGCTGGTCGACCACCTTGGCGTCAGGCGGTACCGGCAGGCTGCCGGCCCACAACAGGGGGCTGGCGATGGCGAAGCAGGCGGCAATGGCGCCGCGAACGAAAACAGGTGCGCTCATCGACCGCCCTCACAGGTGGCGGGGCAAGGCGCGTGGATGTCTGGCATGTACATGGTTGTCTCCCTTTCAACCCGCCAAGCCTCGACACTTGTCCGGTGCAAGTCAAGGAATGCCAAAGAAGCGATTGAAACAGTCTGCGACAAGGGCCGCGCCCTCGGCGTCGTTCAGGTGCAAGTGGTGGCCGCCCGGCAGGGTCACCCGCTCGAAGGGTAGCTGCTCCAGCAATTCCGTGTGGCGCGCCAGCATGCCGTCGGCGGCCACCACCAGGCAGGCCGGGCAGGCGATGCGTTTGACGAAGGCCATGGCCTGGTCCTGGTTCAGGCGGGTTGGCGAGGGCAAGGTGAGGCGGCTGTCGCTGCGCCAGCTGTAGCCGCCGGGCACTGGCATCAGGCCGCGCTGGGCCAGCAGTTCGGCAGCTTCGCGGCTGACCGCGACCATGCCCTTCATGCGCGCCTCGACGCCCGCCTCCAGAGTCGCGTACACCGACTTGCGCTTGCCATCCAGGCGCAGTTGCGCCTGCAGCGCCAGCCCCAAGCGCTCGGCGGCGTCCTGCTCGCTGAGGGTCGGTGGAATCACCCCGTCGATCAACGCCAGGTGGCTGACCCGCTCGGGCAAGGCCCCAGCCAGCTGCACCGAGATGATTGCGCCCAGCGAATGACCGAGCAGACCGAAGCGCTTCCAGCCCAGTTGTTCGGCAACCCGCAGCACGTCATGGGCGTAGTCCGCCAGGGCATAGCCGGCGCCGACCGGACGATGCTCGGAATAGCCATGCCCGGCCAGGTCCAGGGCGACGATACGCAGCCCCTTCAGTTGCGGCGCCAGGCGAGCGAAGCTGTTGGCGTTGTCCAGCCAGCCATGCAGGGCGATCACCGGCAGGCCGTCGGCCGGGCCGAACAGGTGCGCGGCCAGCTCGATATGGCCCAGCGTCAGGCGGATCTCCTCGACCTGGGCGCTCATGCCTGGCTCCAGCGGTCGAACAGGCCCTTGATCAGGCCAGCGGTGTCGGTGGGCCGCTCCAGCGGAAACATGTGCCCGCCCGGCAGGTTGTGGTACTCGCCCTTGGCCATGGCGCGCACGGCCAGGGCGTGGTGTTTGCGGATCACCCGGCTCTGGGCGCCGCGTACCATCGCCAGCGGCACCTGCAACTGGCGTGGCCGGGCCGGGCTGACATGGGGAATGCTGCGGTAGATGCTGATCTCGGTGGCCGGGTCGAAGCGCAGGCGCAGGCCCTCCTCGCCCTGCTCCAGGCCATGTTCCAGGTAGGCTTCCAGGCAGTCCGGGTCGAAGTGGCGGAACAGGGTCTTGCCGGCGAAGTAGCGGCGGGCGCTGTCGCGGTCGGGAAATGCCTCGCGCCGGCCCAGGGTGCGCCCGGCCGGGGTGATGCGGTCGATGAAGCCCAGGCGCTTGGCGGCCTGGATCAGCCATTCATCGGCACGGGTCAGCACTGGCGAGTCGAGCATCACCACCCCGCGGTAGAACTCCGGACGACGCAGCGCCGCATGCAGGTGCAGCACGCCGCCCAGAGAGTGGCCGACACCCCAGACCGGCGCCTCTTGCTGCTCGAGGTGATGCAGCAGTTCGTCCACCAGGTTCTGCCAGTTGTCGTTGACCGGAAAACGCGGGTCGTGGGCGTGCTGCGCCAGGTGATGCACCTCGTAGTCCGGCCCCAGGGCGGCGAACAGCTTGCCGTAGGTGGCCGAGGGGAAGCCGTTGGCGTGGGCGAAGAAGATCTGCTGCGACATGGCCGCCTGCTCTGCACGAGGGATGGATAGCCCATTGTCGGCAAGCCGGACCCTGGCGGCAACGTTCGGAAAGGTCATCGCCGGTGGCGATCAGGTCATTCAGCAGCGCTCGAGGCTGGCCAGCGAACGGTGCAGGCAGGCCTGCATGTAGCCCAGTTGCCACTCCAGGGCCTGACGGCCCAGGCTGCAGTCGCCCTCATTGTCAGCCAGCCGGCGCAGGGCCAGGCAGCTGGTCTGCAGCAGGTGCGCCATGCGGATGCTGGCCTGGCGCAGTTGCTCGAACTCATGCTGGCCTTCGAACCGGCGTATCAGCTCATCAAGCTTGGCATCGGCGATGTCCTGCATCAGGCGATACTCGGCGAAATCCAGCCGACCATCGTCCGTCAGCTTGTCGAGCAGCCACTGCGGGTCGACCGAGCGCACCAGCGCCATGCGATAACGGCTCACTCATCACTCCCTGTGCCTGTCGGCCCCATGAATCATTCACCGCGCCACGCTACTTGGCCCACCCTCCAGCTGGCAACTGACAGAAATGCCAGTTGCCAGGGCTCAGCCCAGCCCTTTCAAGGTCTTGATACTTGGCGTCCGGCTTGGACTTGCCGGGGCTGCTTTGCAGCCCTTTCGCGGCACAAGGCCGCTCCTACAGGCGACCGCGTGCTCCTGTAGGAGCGGCCTTGTGCCGCGAAAGGGTCGCAAAGCGACCCCGGCAATCCTGAGTTGGAGCGGTCATATCCAAAAAATCGCAAAACCTTGAAAGGGCTGAGGGCTCAGCCGGAATGACGCAGGCTACACAGGGTCATCAGGCCGGCCAGCGGCCAATCCCCTTCCAGCTCCGCCAGGCTAGCCGTACTCAGCGGCGCCGGTTGCTGGCAGTGGCCGTGCTCGAGCAGGCCGACCAGGGTTCCCACCAGCGGCTGGTGGCTGACCAGCAGCACATGCTCGAGCCCCAGGCGCTCGACCTCGCCGATCACCTGCTGAACATCACTGTCCGGCGTCAGCCAGGGCACGGTGCGCACCGGTTCGGCAAAACCCAGCGCGCCGTGCACCAGGGCGGCGGTCTGCTGGGCGCGCACGTAGGGGCTGGCGATGATCGCCTGCAACGGCTGGCCGAGCAGATGCGCGGCGCTGCGCAGCACCTGTTCGCGGCCATGGGCAGTCAGGCGCCGTTCGGCGTCGCTGTTGGCACGGGGTTCCGCCTCGCCGTGGCGCAGCACCCAGAGCTTCACAGCTTGGGCTCCTCGTCACGCACCGGGTGTGCTGCAGGGGCGACGGCGTGCGGCGCCTCGCCTTCCGGAGCGCGCGGGGCTGGCCAGTCGGCGAACGGCCAGGGCTTCTGGTCGGAGTGGAAGGTGCCGAAGCGGCCGATCTGTGCCAGGTACTGGCTGAGGCTGTCGCCGAAGTTCATCAGGCTGGCGCTGGGCGCGCCGTAGATCAGCCGGTAGATCAGTTGCACCAGCACCAGGCCGCCAAGCAGCAGCTCGGCCAGTTGCCAGGCCACCAGGAATACCAGCATCCACAGCACCCGCAGGATGATCGACTCGCGCTGGGCGCGCTCGGGAGTATCGTTCATGGGTCGCTCCTTCAGTTGAAACCGCTGGTGGAAATGAAATCGACATCGGTCTTGGGTTCGGCACGCATCAGGTGCTCGATCACCTGGTTGAGCGTGCGCCCTTCAAACAGGATCGCGTGCAGGCCCGCCACCAGCGGCATGTACACGCCCACTTCCTGGGCCTTGGCCTTGAGCACCTTGAGCGTGTTGACGCCCTCGGCCACTTCGCCCAGGCGGCTGACCGCCTGCTCCAGGCTCAGGCCCTGGCCAAGGGCGTGGCCGACCTGGTAGTTGCGGCTCTTGGGCGAGGAGCAGGTGACGATCAGGTCGCCGACCCCGGCCAGCCCCAGGAAGGTCATGGGGTTGGCGCCCTGGCTCACGGCAAAGCGGGTCATCTCGGCCAGGGCGCGGGTGATCAGCATGCTCTTGGTGTTCTCACCCATCCCCAGGGCCACGGCCATGCCGGCGATGATGGCGTACACGTTCTTCAGCGCGCCGCCCAGTTCGACGCCGAAACGGTCGGCACTGGCGTAGACGCGGAAGGTACGGCCATGCAGCACGGCCTGCACCTGCTGGCACAGCGCCTCGTCCTCGCTGGCGACCACGGTGGCGGTCAGCGCATGCTCGGCGATCTCGCGGGCAAGGTTAGGGCCCGACAGCACGCCGATGCGCGCCTGGGGGGCGATCTCTTCGAGGATCTGGCTCATCAGCTTGAAGGTGTGCGCCTCGATGCCCTTGGTCAGGCTGACCAGGCCCTTGCCACGCAGCAGTTCGGCATGGGGCGCGAGCACGCTGCGCAAGGCGCTGGAGGGCAAGGCAACGAAGATCAACGCGCTGCCCTGCAAGGTGGCGAGCAGGTCGTTGACCGGCTCGACGCCGTCGTGCAGGCGAATGCCCTTGAGGTAGCGCGGATTCTCGCGATCGACGCGCATCGCCTCGGCCTGCGCCGGGTCGCGCATCCACTGCCGCACCGGATGGCCGTTTTCGGCCAAGAGGTTCGCCACGGCGGTGCCGAAGCTGCCGCCTCCAAGAACCGCAACAGGTTGCTGTTCAGTCATATCCAATCCGTTAACCAATAAAAGTAAGTGGCGACCGAGGCATTATACGGTGCCGTTGCGACAGAACCAGTGCGTATGCATCGCGGGGCAAGCCCGCTCCCACTCACCCGGACACAATCAAGAGAAAGTTCAGGTGGTGCGATGCGGCAATAGGCCATCCGCCGATCACTGGCAAAAGCCGTAGGGTCGGTTAACATGCCTGATTCATTTGTGAAACAAGGCCGTTTCGTGTTCCCTGGCACGCCTCCGTACCCTCGCCTGCTGTTGCTGACTGCCCTGCTGGGCGGCCCGGCCGTGGCCGACGACCTGTTCATCGACAACCAGGACCTGCCACAGGTTCTGACCGCCACGCGCCTGAAACAATCCCCGGCGGCGGTCCCGGGCAGCATGACTGTGCTCGACAACGCGCTGATCCGCGCCAGCGGCGCTCGCGACATCCCCGAACTGCTGCGCCTGGTGCCAGGGATGATGATCGGCTACGGCGCCGGCAACCAGCCGACGGTCAACTACCACGGCAGCAACGTCAGCGACGCCCGGCGCATGCAGGTGCTGATCGACGGTCGATCGGTGTACCGCGCAGGCCTGGCCACGGTGGACTGGAGCGATATCCCGGTGGCGATCGAGGACATCGAGCGCATCGAGGTGTTCCGCGGCCCCAACACCGTCAGCTACGGCGCCAACGCGCTGATGGCGGTGGTCAACATCCTCACCCGCAACCCGGCCGACAGCCACGGCTCGCGGGTCAAGCTGACCCGTGGCCAGGATGGCATCAACGATTACTACGCGAGCCAGGGCTTTGGCTGGGACAGCGGCGACCTGCGCCTGTCGCTCTCCGGCCAGCAGGACGATGGCTTCGACCACGACCAGTTCGGTCGCGATTACCGCGACAGCCGCCGGCTCAACCGCGTCAACCTCAACGCCAGCCACACCCTGGCGCCGAACCAGACCCTGGAATGGCAACTGGCGGCCAAGGAAGGCAGCAACCAGCGGCCCTATACCTACCAGCCGGTGTTCGGCAACTACCGGGCCGGCGACAACGCCGACGTCAACGCCAAGGACTACGCAGGCTCGGTGCGCTGGAACCTCGACCTGAACCCCGAGCACAGCCTGTATGTGCAGGGCTCGGCCCAGCACTTCGACCGCCAGCAGGTGTGGCGCGCCTGCGATGCGGCGATCGCCTTCAGCCCGGAGCTGACCCGCCTGTGGCAGCTCGACCCGAACTTCGCCGAGAAGGTCGCGCGCAATCTGTTTACCGGCAACCTGCCCACCACCAGCAACCCCGAGCTCGGTTCGTTGATGGGCCAGGTACAAGACCAATGGGCCAACGGTGGCCGCAACACGATCTGCGGCGACGTCGACCAAAGCACCCGCGAGACCCGCTACGACCTGGAAATCCAGGACACCCTGAGCCTGACCGACAGCCTGCGCCTGGTCACCGGCATGAACTACCGCTACGACAAGGCCGACTCGCAGACCTACTTCAACGGCAGCATCGACGACCAGACCTGGCGCCTGTTCGGCCAGCTCGAGTGGCGCATCGACGAGCACTGGATCGTCCAGGGCGGGGCGATGCACGAGCACTCGCAGCTGTCGGGCAACTCGCTCACCCCGCGGGTGGCGGTGAACTACCTGATCACCCCGCGCCATGGCCTGCGCGCGGTGTATTCCGAGGCGATCCGTTCGCCGGACATGTTCGAGAACAATGTCAACTGGAGCTACACCGTCAAGAACCTCACGCCCAACCGCTACGGCCTGCAGAACGGCGAATATTTCGTCAAGACCCGCGGCCCGGGCAACCTCGACCAGGAGCGCATGCGCTCGCGTGAGCTTGGCTACAACGGCTACTTCACCGACCTCGACCTGAGCATGGACGTGAAACTGTTCTACGACGAGATCACCGGGATGATCAGCGAACCGTTGAAGAACAACCAGTACATCGCCAGCAACGCCAACAAGGCCCGCTTCAGCGGCAGCGAGGCGCAGTTCGACTGGCACGCCACCCAGCGCGACCGCCTGCGTCTGACCTACGCCTACGTCGACGCCTGGGCCAGCAACCCCAACGACCGGCGCCTGAGCGCCCGCAACAGCGGTTCGGCCGGCTGGCTGCGCGATTGGGGCGAAGGCTGGTCCAGCGCCCTCTTCTACTACGGTGACGACGCCCTCAATGGTTACCGTTACGAACGGGTCGACCTGCGCCTGGCCAAGCGTTTCAAAGTGCAAGGCAGCAACCTGGAGCTGGCCGCGTTGTGGCAGCAGCGCCTGGATGACGAGCCGATCACCCTGGAACAGAACCGTTACGACAGCCGCCACCGCCTGAGCGTCAGTGCGGAGCTGGAATTCTGATGGTCCGTCTGCTGCGCCTGTTGCTGCTGTGCCTCTGGCCCCTGGGATCGCTGTCCGCCAGCGAAATCCTGCTGGTCGGCGCCGAGGACCAGCCCGGCATCCGCAGCTTCGTCACGGCCCTGGAAAAACGTCGTCCCAACGACCAGGTGCGGTTCCAGACCGTCGAGCAGCTGCCAAGCCCGGCCAAGCTCAAGGCCGACACCCGCCTGATCCTCCTCGACACCTCGGCCCTGGAGTGGCGCCTGGCTGAATCCGCAGGGCCGGCGGCGCTGGCGTTGCGGGTCAGCCGGGTCCAGATCGAACAGCGCCTGGGCACCTCGCGCCCTGCCTACCTGACCCTGCTGTGGAGCGATCCGCCCCTGGCCCGGCAGCTGCGCCTGGCCCGCTACCTGTTGCCGCAGGCGCGGCGTATCGGCGTGCTCTATGGCGAACACAGCCGTTTCCTGCTCGACGAGTTGCGCCAGGCCGCCAGTGCACTGGGCCTGGAAATCGTCGCCCAGGACTGGCCCGATTTGCGCGACAGCCGTCCCCTGCAAGACCTGCTGGGCAACAGCGACGTACTGCTCGGCCTGGACGATCCCGACCTGTACAACTCCAAGTCGGCCAAGAACGTGCTGCTCAGCAGCTATGGCCGGCAGATGGCGCTGATCGGGCCGAACGTCGGATTCGTCCGCGCCGGCGCCTTGGCCAGCACCTATAGCGACCAGGACGACTGGCTGGCGGTGCTCGGGCAACTGCTCGACCTGCCACCGATCCGCTGGCCGCGCAGTCTCTACCCCGCGCACTTCGGTGTCAGCGGCAACCAGCAGGTGGCCCGCGCCCTGGGCCTGGAGGCGATCGACCCGGTCGCCGCCGCCCTGGCCCTTGCCGAAGGAGCCTCCACCCCATGAGCAAGCGCCTGAGCTGGGACATCCATACCCGCACCCAGATCATCAGCCTTGGCCCCGCCCTGTTGCTGACCCTGCTGCTGATCAGCTTCTTCACCTTCGTGCGGATCCAGGACCTGCGCCAGGAACTCAACCACACCGGGCAACTGATCGCCAACCAGCTGGCGCCGGCCTCGGAGTACGGCGTGATCTCGGGCAACAATGAAGTGCTCGAGAGCCTGATGCGCGCCACTCTGAGCATTCCCCACGTGCGTTTCCTCGAGGTGCAGGACAGCCGCAACCATATCCTGGTGTACGTCGAGCAACCCGACGAAAGCCACAGCCGCGCCCAACGCGTCGAGGTGTTCCAGGCTCCGATCCGCCTGCAGCAGATCCGCCTGGACAATGACTTCCTGCAGGGCAAGGCGCCAGCGCCGAACATTGGCGACGACTATCTGGGTCGAGTAATCGTCGGCATGTCCGACGACGCCTTCAGTCAGCGCCAGCAGGAGATCGTGATCAAGGCCGCGATCCTCGCCCTGTTCGCCCTGCTGTTCACCTTCCTGCTGGCCCGGCGCCTGGCCACCAGCCTGTCCAAGCCGATCAGTGACATGGGCCACGCGGTCCGCGCGATCCAGCAGGGCGACTTCAACGCGCCGCTGCCGGTGGTCGACGACAGCGAGCTGGGCCACCTGGCCCGGCACATCAACAACCTGGCCAGCGCCCTCGACCAGGCCGCCCATGAACAGCAACAGGCCATGGGCCAGCTGATCCAGGCCCGCGAGGAAGCCGAGCAGGCCAACCGCGCCAAGTCGGACTTCCTGGCGATGATGAGCCACGAGCTGCGTACGCCCATGAACGGCGTGCTGGGCATGCTGCAACTGCTGGAGACCACCGAGCTGACCAGCGAGCAGGCCGACTACACAGCGGTGGCCAGCGAATCCACCGGCCACCTGCTCAAGGTGATCAACGACATCCTCGATTTCTCACGGATCGAGCGCACCACCCTGGAGCTGGAACATATCGACTTCAACCTCGGCGAGCTGATCACCAGCAGCGTGCTGTCGTTCCAGCACAGCGCCCAGCAGCGCAACCTGGACCTGCGCCTGCAGCTGCCAGCGGGCATGAACTCGCTGCAGGTGGTGGGTGATCCGACGCGCATCCGCCAGATCCTGCTGAACCTGGTAGGCAATGCGCTGAAATTCACCGAGCGCGGCGAGGTGGCCATCGAGGCCCGCTGGCAGGTGCTCGACCGCCAGCTGATCTGGCTGACTTGCACCGTACGCGACACCGGCATCGGCATCGACAACAACCGCCTGGAGATGATGTTCGTGGCCTTCCAGCAGGCCGACAACACCATTTCCCGGCGCTACGGCGGCACCGGCCTGGGCCTGTCGATCGCCCGCACCCTGGCCGAGCGCATGGGCGGCCAGTTACGCGGCGAGAGCCGCGAGGGGCTGGGCTCGACCTTCACCCTGGAAATGCCGCTGGCCCTGGCCAGCGCTCCTGCCACCTTGCCCGGCGCGACGCCCCAGGCCAGCACGGTGGGCGAAGGCAGCGGGCGAGTCCTGCTGGTGGAAGACAACCCGGTCAACCAGAGCGTCATCGAGGCGATGCTGCGCAGCCTTGGTTTTGAGGTGAGCCTGGCCATGGACGGTGCCCAGGCGGTCGACCTGGTCGGCCAGCAGCGCTTTGCCGCCGTGCTGATGGATTGCCGCCTGCCGAATGTCGACGGCTACGAGGCGACCCGGCGCATCCGCCAGTTGCCGCGCACCGAGGGCCTGCCGATCATCGCCCTGACCGCCAGCGCGCTGCAGGGCGACCGCGAACGCTGCCTGGCCGCCGGAATGAACGATTACCTGAGCAAGCCGTTCAAACGCACCGATCTGCAGCGCATCCTGCAGCGCTGGTTGCCGGGTCGGACAGCCGCGACTGGCGATAAATGCTAAAGTGCGGCAGTCTTAAGGACTGGACAGGACCGCCTCAGGGCCGGAAAATAACATTTCAGTGCACACCTGTACTTCTTTTGCCAGGTGCGCTGTGACTTTCACCACAACGCAATAGTCTACCTGTAGGCTGCCGCCTCGAATGCCAAGCGCTTTGGGCCGGCCGGGAAGATTCATCCCCTGCCGCAGGGGGTTATTGAGGAGCTCGCATGACCAAACAACACGCCTTTACTCGGGAAGACCTGCTGCGCTGCAGTCGCGGTGAGCTGTTCGGCCCCGGTAATGCGCAACTGCCCGCCCCGAACATGCTGATGGTCGATCGCATCACCCATATCAGCGAGGAAGGCGGCAAGTTCGGCAAAGGTGAATTGGTCGCCGAGCTGGATATCAATCCGGACCTGTGGTTCTTCGCCTGCCACTTCGAAGGCGATCCGGTGATGCCGGGCTGCCTGGGCCTGGACGCCATGTGGCAGCTGGTCGGTTTCTTCCTCGGCTGGCAGGGCCTGCCGGGCCGTGGTCGCGCCCTGGGTTCGGGCGAGGTGAAATTCTTCGGCCAGGTGTTGCCTACCGCCAAGAAAGTCACCTACAACATTCATATCAAGCGCGTCCTGAAGGGCAAGCTGAACATGGCCATCGCCGATGGCTCGGTCAGCGTCGACGGTCGCGAGATCTACACCGCCGAAGGCCTGCGGGTCGGCGTGTTCACCTCCACTGACAATTTCTAAGGGTTATTCGCATGCGCCGCGTCGTGATCACTGGTCTGGGCATCGTATCGTGCCTGGGCAATGACAAAGCTACCGTCACCGAAAACCTGCGCAACAGCCGTCCGGGTATCCGTTACAACCCGGAATACAAGGAAATGGGGCTGCGTAGCCAGGTTTCCGGTTCCATCGACCTCAACCTCGAAGAGCTGATCGACCGCAAGGTCTATCGCTTCGTCGGCCACGCCGCGGCCTACGCCTACCTGGCGATGCAGGACGCGATCAAGGACTCGGGCCTGACCGAAGAGCAGGTTTCCAACCCGCGTACCGGCCTGGTTGCCGGCTCCGGCGGCGCTTCCACCCTGAACCAGATGGAAGCCCTGGACACCCTGCGCGAAAAAGGCGTCAAGCGCGTCGGCCCATACCGTGTCACCCGCACCATGGGCAGCACCGTGTCGGCGTGCCTGGCCACTCCGTTCAAGATCAAGGGCATCAACTACTCGATCTCGTCGGCCTGCGCCACCTCCGCGCACTGCATCGGCACCGCCCTGGAGCAGATCCAGTGGGGCAAGCAGGACATCGTCTTCGCCGGCGGCGGTGAGGAAGAGCACTGGAGCCAGTCGTTCCTGTTCGACGCCATGGGCGCCCTGTCGACCAAGCGCAACGAAACCCCGGAACTGGCCTCGCGCGCCTACGATGCCGACCGTGACGGCTTCGTCATCGCCGGCGGCGGCGGCATGGTGGTGGTCGAGGAGCTCGAGCACGCCCTGGCCCGTGGCGCCAAGATCTACGCCGAGATCGTCGGCTACGGCGCCACTTCCGACGGCTACGACATGGTCGCCCCAAGCGGCGAAGGCGCGATCCGCTGCATGCAGCAGGCGCTGTCCACCGTCGACACCCCGATCGACTACCTGAACACCCACGGCACCTCCACCCCGGTCGGCGACGTCGCCGAAATGAAGGGCGTGCGTGAAGTGTTCGGCGACAAGGCACCGAAGATCAGCTCGACCAAGAGCCTGTCGGGCCACTCGCTGGGCGCCGCGGGCGTGCACGAGGCGATCTACTGCCTGCTGATGATGGAGAACAACTTCATCGCCGGCTCCGCCAACATCGACGAGCTGGACCCGGAGGTCGCCGACCTGCCGGTACTGCGCAAGACCGAAGAGAACGCCAAGATCGACACGGTCATGAGCAACAGCTTCGGCTTCGGCGGCACCAACGCCACCCTGGTGCTCAAGCGCTGGACTGGCAAGTGATCGCTTGATCTGCTGAACGAGAACGCCCGGACCTTGGTCCGGGCGTTTTTGTTTGTGCTGCCAGACGAAGCACGCCCACCTGTAGGAGCGGCCTTGTGCCGCGAAAGGGGCGCAAAGCGCCCCCGGCGATTCATCTGTGAGGTCGATATTCCGGGGCCGCTTTGCGGCCCTTTCGCGGCACAAGGCCGCTCCTACACGGGTCAGGCCTTTTACACGGAGAAACGCTGCACCAGGGTGTTCAGGTCCACCGCCAACCGCGACAGCGCCTGGCTCGCGGCGGACGTCTCCTCGGCCCCGGCCGAGGACTGATGCGCCAAATCGCGGATGGTGGTCAGGTTGCGGTCCACCTCCCGCGCCACCTGGGCCTGCTGCTCCGAGGCACTGGCGATCACCAGGTTACGCTCGTTGATCTGGCCGATGGCCGCGGCGATCGCCTCCAGCGCCTGGCCGGCGGCATGGGCGCCATCCAGGGTCGAACGGGCCTGGGCATCGCTGTGCTGCATACCCTGCACCGCTCGCTCGGCGCCGCTGCGGATGGCGACGATCATCTGCTCGATCTCCTGGGTCGAGGACTGCGTGCGATGGGCCAGCGCCCGCACCTCGTCGGCGACCACCGCGAACCCGCGCCCGGCCTCGCCGGCCCGCGCCGCCTCGATGGCGGCGTTGAGCGCCAGCAGGTTGGTCTGCTCGGCGATCGAGCCGATCACATCCAGCACTTTGCTGATGTCGTGTACCTGCTGGGCCAGTTGCCCCACCTCTTCGGCATTGCCCGCCACGCCATTGGCCAGCGCCTCGATGGCGGTGACCGTGGCCTGCACCTGCTCACGCCCGCGACGGGCAATCTGGTCGGATTCGCGGGAAGCCTCCGAGGTGGCCACCGCATTGCTCGCCACCTCCTCCACCGCCGCCGTCATCTGGTTCACCGCGGTCGCCGCCTGCTCGATTTCCATGCTCTGCTGCTGCAGGCCGCGGGTGGCGTCCTCGGTGACCGCGCTCAGCTCCTCGGAGGCCGAGGCCAGCTGGCTGGCCGAGTCGGAAATTCGCCCGATGGTCTCGCGCAGGCTCTGCTGCATGCTCTTGAGCGCCGCCAGCAGGCGCGCCGGCTCATCATCGCCCTGCACGGTGATCTGCGGTGTGAGATCGCCCGTCGCGACCGTCTCGGCGACCTTCAGCGACTGCCCGAGCGGCCGCACGATGCTACGGGTCAGGGCCAGGGCGAGCACCACGGTGAGGCTCAGGGCGATCACCAACAGCACGCCGACCCAGACCTTCGCGCCGTTGTACACGGCCTCGGCCAGGTCGGTGGCGGAGTTGGCCTGGTGGTTGTTCAGCTCGATCAGCTCGTTGAGCGTGGCGGTCATCTGGTCGGCAAGCTGGTTCATCTCGCCGTTGACCAGCGCCGCCGCCGCCTGGACGTGCCCATCGGTGGCCAACTGCACCACCTGCCCCTGCAAGATCATGTACTGGCGCTCGAGGACCTGGTAGCGGTCGAACAAGGTCCGCTCCTCAGGCAGCACGATCAACCCATCGTAATGGTTCTGGGCCTTGCTCAGGCCGCCCTTGATCTCTTCGATGCGGGCACGATTCTGCTGCTGGGCCGCCGGGTCGGTGTTGACCAGCAGGCGCAGGGTCAAGGCGCGGATGCGCAGCATGTCCTGGGTCATGCGGCCCACCGAGATCACGCTCGGCAGCCAGTTGTTGTCGACCTGCTCGGACTGCTGGCGCATGCTGGTCATCTGCTGCAGCGCGAAGCTGCCCAGCGCCACCACCAGCAGCGCCATGATGCCGAAACCCAGGCCCGCGCGCGGGGCGATATTCAAGCGTCTCAGGCTCATTTCCAGGATCCCTCCCAAAAGCGTTGTTCCGTCGCTTAATGAAGGTATCGGGCCGCCTGGAAATTGCGTAAGACGAAAAGGCGATATCAAAAAGCTATCTACTGCTAAAACGCGCTACTTCGCCGCTTTTGGCAGCAGATTGACAAAATTTGTCCGACTCACCTGCTCCGCCACCGCTGCCGGCAAGGCATCGAGGAAGGGGTTGAAACCGTGCATCTGCTCACCCAGGCTGTCAAACCGCCCCACCAGGTCGGAGCCGAGTACGAAACGCTGCGGGAAGCGCTTCACCAACGTCACCCAGTCCTGGCGCGGCACACCCTGCGAGTCGAGCAGGTAGGGCTTGAGGACGCTCCAGGACAGGTCGACATACAGGTTCGGGTAGTCCTCCAGCAGCCGGGTCAGCACCGGCAGGAGAAAATCCATCTGTTCCTGGTGGCGGTGGATCTCCAGGCTGCTGCCGGCGTGGGCCCAGATGAAGCGGGTATGCGGGTGGTTGCGCAGCGGCTCCTCGATCTCGGCCAGGTACAGCGGGTTGCGCTCGCGCTTGGAGGTGATGTTCGAATGCAGCAGCACCGGCAAATCGCGCTCGGCGGCCAGGTGATAGATGCGGGTCATGGCTTCGTTGTTGGCCCGCGGCGTATCGCCGCTGGTCAAGGCGGTGAGGTCGTCGTGGCGGGTGAATACTTCGCCGATGCCCTGCCACAGCCCCGGATAAAGCTCGAGCATGCGCTCGATATGGTTGACGGCGTTCTTGTCCACCGGATTGAAGCCGGTGAGGAACGGGTGGAAGCGACGGCGTTGCTGCGCTGGCAGCTTCTGCAACGCGTCGGCGACGTACAGGTCGGTGGCGCTGTACCAGTAGGCGTCGGCGTCATCTCCGGCGTAATAGCGCGGGCGCTTGGGCTCGTCCTCATGCCACTTCTTCGCCACCGGGATGCCGGAAATCATCGACTGTTCAACCCCAGCTGCATCCATGGCCTTGAGCAGCGCCGGCATGCCCTCGGTTTCCTGGAAAAAGTCCACGTAGTGCAGGTGCGCGTCGCTGTAGCGGTAGTCGCGGGCCTGCGCGGTGTCGAACAGGCCTGTGCTCAGCAGCAGGCAAGCCAGTGTGCGGGCGATCATCGGAGCCTCCTTTGCCGGTCCCGCAAGAGTAGACCGGACAGCGCCCGCGACGGTTCAGCCACGGGCGGCGAAACGCTATGCTTGCAGGCATCCCTCAAGGAGTGTCGCCATGAGCAGTCCCCTGGTCATCCGCCCACGCGCCGAATCGGTCGAGGGCCAGCCGATCCTGCGCCCGCTGCCCTCGGCGCAGTGCCGCAGCGTCGGCCCATTCGTGTTCTTCGACCATATGCTGGAAACCGACTACGCGCCGGGGCATGGCATGGACATTCGTCAGCATCCGCATATCGGCCTGTCCACCCTCACCTACCTGTTCGAGGGTGAAATCCAGCACAAGGACAGCCTGGGTTCGGACCAGCGCGTGGGCCCCGGGGACGTCAGTTGGATGACTGCCGGGGCGGGTGTGGCGCATGTCGAGCGCACGCCAGCCGATCTGCTGGCCAAGGGTTCAAGACTGCACGGGCTGCAGGTCTGGCTGGCGTCGCCTCGCGAGCACGAGCAGGGCAAGCCGAGCTACAGCCATCATCCGGCGGCGAGCCTGCCGGTCAGTGACAGCCTCGGCGTGCAGATCCGCATGATTGCCGGCTATGGTTTTTGCCTGGAGTCGCCAGTGCCGGTGCTCTCCCCTACCCTGTATGCCCACGTGCACATGCAATCGGCCACGACGCTGACAGTCCCAGCCGAGCATGAGCAACGCGCCCTGTATGTGCTGGACGGTGAACTGTCGCTCAACGACGAGCGCGCGGAGGCCTGCAGCCTGGTCGTGCTGCCGGAGGGCGAAGATGTGGTGCTGTACGCCGAAGAAGCGTGCCAGCTGGTGCTGATCGGTGGTGCGGCGCTGGATGGGCCGCGGCGGATGAACTGGAATTTCGTGGCCAGTGATCCGGAACTGATCGAGCGAGCGCGGGCCAAGTGGGCTGCGGGGGATTGGCCGACGGTGCTGGGGGAAACTTCGAGAATCGAGTTACCCCGCTGAATTGGGGCTGCTTTGCAGCCCTTTCGCGGCACAAGGCCGCTCCTACAGAAATACGCATCCCCCTGTAGGAGCGGCCTTGTGCCGCGAAAGGGCCGCGAAGCGTCCCCCTGCGGTATCAGCGCTGGAACACTTCCTTGAGCAGGTTATGCATCGCGCGGAACGCCCGCTCCGACGTACGCCGGTCATACTGCATCTTGCCCGGAACATTGGCATTCGGGTCGGTGAACGAGTGCACCGCACCGCCGTAGCTGAGCAACTGCCAGTCGACTTTAGCGGCGTTCATCTCCTCCTCAAAGGCCGGTAGCTGCTCTTTGGGCACCAGCGGGTCGGAGGCGCCATGAAGGACCAGCACCGAGCCTTTGATACGCTTGGCATCCTCGGGGTTTGGCGTATCCAGGGTGCCATGGAATGAAACAGCGGCCTTCAGGTCGGCACCGGTGCGGGCCAGCTCCAGGGCACAACAGCCGCCGAAGCAGAAGCCGAAGGTAGCCACCTTGCCGGGCTCCAGCAAGGCCTTCGATTGCCCCACCAGTTGCGCCAGCGCCTCCTGCATGCGCTTGCGCAGCTCGGCGCGATCGTTCTTCAGCGGCATCATCGCCGCGCCCGCCTCGTCGGCATTGGACGGACGTACCGACTGGCCGTACAGGTCGGCGATCAGCACCACATAGCCTTGCTCGGCCACTTCCCTGGCGATACGTTCGGCGCCCTCGCCGATACCCATCCAGTTCGGCGCCATCACCAGCCCCGGCTGCGGCAGCGCGCCCTGGGTGTAAACCAGACGGCTTTCGTAAGCTTTGCCTGACAGGTGATAGACCAGCGATTCGACGATGACCTTGCTCATTCAGCTCTCCTTGGGCTTCACGGGTCAGCACATGATAGATGTATTCGTGGGAGCGGGCTTGCCCCCGCCAGAAATGAAAAAGCCCGCCGAAGCGGGCTTTGTCTACGTCAGATCAAGCGGACAGCTCGACCAACAGCTTGTTGAGGCGACGCACATAGGCCGCCGGATCCTTCAGGCTGTCGCCGGCCGCCAGGGCCGCCTGGTCGAACAGGATGTGCGAAAGCTCGGCGAAGCGATCTTCGCTCTGCTCGCCATCGAGCTTCTCGATCAGCGGGTGGGTCGGGTTGAACTCGAAGATCGGCTTGGACTCCGGCACCTTCTGCCCGCTGGCTTCGAGGATCTGGCGCATCTGCAGGCCCAGGTCCTGTTCGCCGATGGCCAGGATTGCCGGCGAGTCGGTCAGGCGGTGCGAGACACGCACCTCCGCCACGCTGTCACCCAGCGCGCCCTTGAGGCGCTCGACCAGGCCTTCCTTGTCCTTGGCGACTTCTTCCTGGGCCTTCTTGTCCTCTTCGGAGTCCAGCTTGCCCAGGTCCAGGTCGCCACGGGCGACGTCGACGAAGGCCTTGCCATCGAACTCGCTGAGGTAGCTCATCAGCCATTCGTCGATGCGATCGGTCAGCAGCAGCACTTCGATGCCTTTCTTGCGGAAGACTTCCAGGTGCGGGCTGTTCTTGACCTGGGCGTAGGACTCGCCGGTGAGGAAGTAGATCTTGTCCTGGCCTTCCTTGGCGCGGGCCAGGTAGTCGGCCAGGGCAACGCTCTGCTCGCCGCTGTCGTCATGGGTGGAGGCAAAGCGCAGCAGGCTGGCGATCTTCTCCTTGTTGGCGAAGTCCTCGGCCGGGCCTTCCTTCAGCACCTGGCCGAAGTTCTTCCAGAAGCCCTTGTACTGCTCGGGCTCGTTCTTCGCCAGCTTCTCCAGCATGTCCAGCACGCGCTTGGTCAGCGCGGTCTTCATCGAATCGATGATCGGATCCTTCTGCAGGATCTCGCGGGAAACGTTCAGCGACAGGTCGTTGGAGTCGACCACGCCCTTGATGAAGCGCAGGTACAGCGGCAGGAACGACTCGGCCTGGTCCATGATGAACACGCGCTGCACGTACAGCTTCAGGCCACGTGGCGCTTCGCGCTGGTACAGGTCGAACGGCGCGCGGGCCGGCACGTACAGCAGCGAGTTGTATTCGAGCTTGCCTTCGACCTTGTTGTGGGTCCAGGCCAGCGGGTTTTCGAAGTCATGGCCGATGTGCTTGTAGAACTCCTGGTATTCCTCGTCCTTGATCTCGGTACGCGGGCGGGTCCACAGGGCGCTGGCGCGGTTGACGGTTTCCCACTCCTGCGCCGGCTGTTCTTCACCTTCGGCGGCCGCTGCCTGCTCTTTCGGCAGCTCGATCGGCAAGGCGATGTGATCGGAGTATTTCTTGATGATGTTGCGCAGGCGCCAGCCATCGGCGAACTCGTCCTCGCCCTTCTTCAGGTGCAGGACAATGCGGGTGCCGCGCTCTGGCTTGTCGACCGTGGCCACTTCGAAGTCGCCCTCGCCCTTGGACGACCAGTGCACGCCTTCGGCGGCCGGCAGCCCGGCGCGACGGCTGAACACATCAACCTTGTCGGCGACGATGAACGCGGAGTAGAAGCCCACGCCGAACTGACCGATCAGGTGCGAGTCCTTCTTCTGGTCACCGGTGAGGTTCTTCATGAAGTCGGCAGTGCCGGACTTGGCGATGGTGCCCAGGTGGGCGATGACGTCTTCGCGGCTCATGCCGATACCGTTGTCCTCGAGGGTCACGGTATTGGCGGCCTTGTCGAAGCTCACGCGGATCTTCAGCTCGGCGCCGCCTTCGAGCAGCTCAGGCTTGGCCAGGGCCTCGAAACGCAGCTTGTCGACGGCGTCGGAGGCGTTGGAGACCAGCTCGCGCAGGAAGATCTCCTTGTTCGAATACAGGGAATGGATCATGAGGTGCAGCAGCTGCTTTACCTCGGTCTGGAAGCCCAGGGTTTGTTTTTGAGTCTCCACACTCATGGTCTTCAAAACTCCAATCTGTTGGTTGTTGGCGCCTGGCGGCCGTCTGGCCTGCTTTTGATGGCGGATGTCCAACAGATGGGGGCAGCCCCGACTATTTCAAGGGCTTTTCCGGTTCGATCTTGAAATGCGCGCGCGCCGTGGCGATCGGCGTGTCGCGATCGCCCTGCCAGGCGGTGATCGCCACGTTGGTCACCCGCCGCCCCTGGCGCCACAGCTGGCACTGGGCATAGGTGTCGCGAAAATGCCCGGCGCGCAGGTAGTCGATGGAGAAATCGATGATCTTCGGAATACTCGCGCTCTCGCTGTAGATCAGCAGGTAGAGCGCCGCGGACAGCTCCATGAACCCGGCGATGACGCCACCATGGATCGCCGGCAGCAACGGATTGCCGATGTTGTCTGGGTTGGCCGGCAGGCGGAACAGCAGGTCGTCGCCCTGGCGCTCGCATTCGATGCCGATCAGCCCGGCATACGGGATCAACGCCAGCAGGGGCTGGTAGTCGCCGCGGGCATGGGCCTGGTTCAGCTGTTGACGGATATCGGCAGGAATCACGCGCGGCCCTCCTTGAGGCTGTTGCCGAAGCGGATACCACCCTTGACGTCCTGCCCCAGGCGCATGAAGGTGCCGACCACCTGGCAGATCGGTTGCGCAGGGTCATCCTGGTAGGCGGTGCCACGGGTAAAGATGACATCCCGGGTTACCCGGTAGCACTGGGCGTAACCGTAGATATCCTTGCCCGCCTCGGCCGGGTGCATGTAGTCGATGCGCAGGTCCAGGGTCGGGCACACTTCGAAACGGGGCAGCGCGCAGAGCGTGGCCATGCCGCAGGTGGTGTCCATCAGCGTGGTCAGCACGCCGCCATGCACCGCGCCGTTCTGTGGATTGCCGACAATCGCCGGCGACCAGGGCAGCACCAGCGTCATGCCGTCGGCATCGGCGTGGTGCACGCGCATCTGCAATACCTGGCAATGTTTCAGCGCCGAGAGAAAACGCTCGGCCATCGCCATCAACGGCGTCTCGTTCATTGTCCCTCGCTGCATAAAATGGATAAAAAGTCTATATAGGTCGGGCAGTTATATATCTGTAACCTTTGTGGAACTTATTCGTACCCGGCGAACTCGAAGGTACAAGTAAAGTTATTCCACCCAGGAGAAACACCCCATGCGTAAACCTTTTGCTTTTGCTCTGATGCTGGCCGCTGCCATGGGCCTGGCTGCTTGCGATAAAGCGAGCGAAGACAAAGCCCAGGACGCACAGCAACACGCCGAGCAAGCCCAAGAGAAGATGGGCGAAGCTCAGGATAAGATGAACGAAGCCGCCAAGGAAAACGCCGAAGCCGCCAAAGATCAGGCCGAAGCGCAGCAGAAGGCCGCCGAGGAAGCCGCGCCGACTACCCCAGCGCCGACCACTGCACCTGCCGAACCTGCCAAGCAGTAATCGCGCAGTACAAAAAAACCCGACAATGTCGGGTTTTTTTGTACCTGCGTTTAACGCTGAAAGGCTTCAGCCGGCAATACCGGAAGTGTCCTTGCCTGGCTCTACCGATACACTTTCGGTCGGTGTGAACACCATCACTTCCAGCACATGGGAATGGAACTCGCGGCGATACAGGATGAATACAACGCCGACGCTCATGACCATGAACAACCAGGGGCTGATGAACCAGCTCAACATGGCCATGCCGAAGTAATACGAACGCAACCCCAGGTTGAACTGGTTGGCGGCCAGCGACAGTACTCGTGCGGCCCGAGAGGCAAAAGCCTTGCGTTCGAGTTCGTTGACCAGACGCTCGCCGATCATCGGGGCCGAGCCCACCAGCACCGCGGCGAAGTTGTATTGGCGCATGCACCAGCTGAAGGTAAAGAAGGCGTAGACGAATACCGTTGCCAGGCACAGCAGCTTGATTTCCGACATGCCTTGCGAGGCCTGCTGTACCAATGGCAGGTCGGCCAGCAGCGACAGCGCGCGATCCGACGCGCCAAGCACGGTGAGGATACCGGCGAGGATGATCAGGGTACTGGAGGCGAAGAACGACGCGTTGCGCTCCAGGTTGCCGATCACGCTGGCATCGGCGATGCGGTTGTCGCGCAGCAGCATGCGGCGCATCCAGTCTTCGCGGTACAGGTGCAGCACGCTGGCCAGGCACGCCGTGTCGCGGCCTTTCCAGATGGCGTAGCGGGTGTAGCCGCCCCAGCAGATGGCGAACCAGCAGGCGGCCAGGAGGTTGCCCAGGTTGTTTTGGATGAAGCTCATGCAGGAATCCCGTGAAAGAGAAACAGACCGGTTTTCGACGTCCGGATTCGCCATAAGACACATGTGCGCCATTTTTGGCTTTTCCTGCACTGGCCTCTTCGCGGGTAAACCCGCTCCCACAGGGATCGCACGGTGACTGTGGGAGCGGGTTTACCCGCGAAAGGGCCGGCACAGGCAATAAAAAACCCCGCTCCTTCACAGGAAGCGGGGTTTCGATATCCACCCTGGGCAGGCGCCCTTCGGCTTGTGGCCAGCGCCCTGCCCTTCAGGTTTCAATCCATCAGGCCAGCGCCTCGCGCGGCTTGCCCAACATGCGGTCGAAGACCACGGCGGCGGCCAGGGTGACCACCGAAGGCACCAGCCAGGCCATGCCTTCGTTGCTGAACGGCAGGTGAGCCAAGGCGTCAGGCAGTACGTGGGCAAAGCTGCTGCCCTTGATCGCATCGACAACGCCGAACACCAGCGACACCAGCATGACCGGGGCCAGGATGCGGGTTGGCGAATTCCACAGGTCCTTCACGAAGCTCAGGCCCACGACCACGATGCACGGCGGGTAGATCGCCGTCAGCACGGGAATCGAGAACATGATCAGCTTGGTCAGGCCCAGGTTGGAGATCACCAGCGAGAAGCCGGCCAGGATCACCACCAGGGTGCGGTACGACAACGGCAGGATCTGGCTGAAATACTCGGCGCAGGCGCAGGTCAGGCCAACGGCGGTCACCAGGCAGGCCAGGGCGATCAGCACGGCGAGGAAGCCGCTGCCCAGGGAACCGAAGGTGTGCTGCACGTAGGCATGCAGGACCATCGCGCCGTTGGTGGCGTCGGCGGCGATGTCATGGCTGCCCGCGCCGAGGCGGAACAGGCTGACATACACCAGCACCAGGCCGACACCGGCAATCAGGCCGGCGATGATGGCATAGCGGGTGATCAGCTTCGGCGACTCGACGCCACGTGAGCGGATGGCGTTGACGATGACGATACCGAAGACCAGGGCGCCCAGGGTGTCCATGGTCAGGTAGCCATCGGAGAACCCTTTGGAGAACGCAGCGGCGGCGTAGGCAGGCTGGGCCTCGCCAATGGTGCCGGCCGGCAGGGCGAAGGCCGCGATACCCAGCACCGCCAGGGCGATGATCTTCAACGGCGCGAGGAAACGGCCCACGGTGTCGAGCAGCTTGCCCGGGTACATGGACACGGCCAGCACCACGGCGAAGTACACGATGCTGTAGATAAGCAGCGCCGTCGGGCTCTCGCCGGTCAGCGGTGCAACGCCCACTTCGAACGACACGGTCGCGGTACGCGGAGTGGCGAACAGCGGGCCGACGGAGAGGTAGCACACGGCCGCCAGCAGGCCACCGAAGAACTTGCCGATCGGGCTGCTCAGGGCGTCCATGCCGCCACCGACCTTGGCCAGGGCGATGACGGTGATGACCGGCAGGCCTACGGCGGTGACCAGGAAGCCGAGTGCGGCCATCCATACGTTCGGGCCGGATTGCAGGCCGACGATGGGCGGGAAGATGATGTTGCCGGCGCCGACGAACAGCGCGAACGTCATAAAGCCAAGTGCCAGGATATCCTGGCCTTTTAACACTTTCATTTAAGGAAATACCACACTGCTGAAATCGGGAGTCGGAGGGGATTTCCCATAGGATGAAGGGAAATGCTGCCCGGCTTGGTGAGCCAGACCCGTTTAGCGTGTCGTTCCCTTTTGGGGTACGGGCACAGAGTGAACGCGTAGCCTACCTGTTTTGCCTGACAAACGCACTGGCACAGTGCTGCTTGTCCGATGTGCGTATGTGTTTGTCGTCTGGTTGAACGTGTTAGGCGACAATTTATTGCTCATTTGGGTAGATGTCTGGTTGAAAATCCTGATTGAGGTGATCGAATTTTCCCCATCACCTGTGCCGGCCTCTTCGCGGGTAAACCCGCTCCCACAGGGATTGTGTGATGCCCTGTGGGAGCGGGTTTACCCGCGAAGAGGCCGGCACAGCCGCAACAACGACAAAGGCCACCCGAAGGTGGCCTTTGTGCGCGTGGGGGGTACTGCGTGTTACTTACTTCTTGACTTCCCAGCCAGTCAGCTCGGCCAGGGCCTTGCCGATGTCAGCCAGGGAACGCACGGTTTTAACACCGGCGTCCTGCAGGGCGGCGAACTTCTCGTCCGCAGTACCCTTGCCACCGGAGATGATGGCGCCAGCGTGGCCCATGCGCTTGCCCGCAGGTGCGGTAACACCGGCGATGTAGGAAACGACAGGCTTGGTCACGTTGGCCTTGATGTAGGCCGCGGCTTCTTCTTCAGCGGAACCGCCGATCTCACCGATCATGACGATCGCTTCGGTCTTTGGATCTTCCTGGAACAGCTTCAGGATGTCGATGAAGTTGGAGCCCGGGATCGGGTCACCGCCGATGCCGACGCAGGTCGACTGGCCGAAGCCGGCGTCGGTGGTCTGCTTCACAGCTTCGTAGGTCAGGGTGCCGGAACGCGAAACGATACCGACCTTGCCTGGCAGGTGGATGTGACCCGGCATGATGCCGATCTTGCACTCGCCCGGAGTGATCACGCCTGGGCAGTTCGGGCCGATCAGGGTCACGCCCAGCTCGTCGCACTTGACCTTGGCGTCCAGCATGTCGAGGGTAGGAATACCCTCGGTGATGCAGACGATCAGCTTGATGCCACCGAAGGCGGCTTCCAGGATCGAGTCCTTGCAGAAAGGAGCCGGTACGTAGATGACCGACGCGTCAGCGCCAGTGGCTTCTACAGCTTCTTTCACGGTGTTGAACACCGGCAGGCCCAGGTGGGTGGTGCCACCCTTGCCCGGGGTGACGCCGCCGACCATCTTGGTGCCGTAGGCGATGGCTTGTTCGGAGTGGAAAGTACCCTGCGAGCCGGTGAAGCCCTGGCAGATGACTTTGGTGTCTTTATTGATCAGGACGCTCATTACTTGCCCTCCGCAGCTTTGACAACTTGTTGAGCAGCGTCGGTCAGGCTGGTTGCCGCAATGATGTTCAAACCGCTTTCTGCCAGTACTTTAGCGCCCAGTTCGGCGTTGTTGCCTTCGAGGCGAACGACAACCGGAACCTTGACGCCGACTTCTTTCACAGCGCCGATGATGCCTTCGGCAATCATGTCGCAGCGAACGATGCCGCCGAAGATGTTGACCAGGACGGCCGCGACATTGCTGTCGGACAGGATGATCTTGAACGCTTCGGTAACGCGCTCTTTGGTAGCGCCGCCGCCTACGTCGAGGAAGTTGGCTGGCTTGCCGCCGTGCAGGTTGACGATGTCCATGGTACCCATGGCCAGGCCGGCACCGTTGACCATGCAGCCGATGTTGCCTTCAAGGGCAACGTAGTTCAGTTCGAACTTGGCGGCGTGGGCTTCACGGGCGTCGTCCTGCGACGGGTCGTGGAAGGTCTTCAGCTTCGGCTGACGGTACATGGCGTTGGCGTCGATGTTGATCTTGGCATCGAGGCAGTGCAGATCGCCGTCGGCCTTGATCACCAGCGGGTTCACTTCCAGCAGGGCCAGATCGTGATCCTTGAACAGCTTGGCCAGGCCTACGAAGATCTTGGCGAACTGCTGAACTTGCTTGCCTTCCAGGCCCAGCTGGAACGCCAGCTCGCGACCCTGGAACGGCTGAGCGCCGACCAGCGGATCGATGGTGGCCTTGAGGATCTTCTCAGGAGTGTCGTGAGCGACTTTCTCGATGTCCACGCCACCTTCGGTGGAAGCCATGAACACGATGCGGCGGCTCGAACGATCGACTACAGCGCCCAGGTACAGCTCTTTGGCGATGTCAGTGCAGGATTCGACCAGGATCTTGGAAACTGGCTGACCATTGGCGTCGGTCTGGTAGGTAACCAGGTTCTTGCCAAGCCACTGGGCAGCGAACGCCTTGGCGTCTTCCTTGCTGCGAACCAGCTTGACGCCGCCCGCTTTACCGCGACCACCCGCGTGAACCTGGGCTTTTACAACCCACTCGGAACCGCCGATCTTGTCGCAGGCTTCTGCTGCAGCTTCAGGGGTGTCGACTGCGAAACCCTTGGAAACTGGCAGGCCGTATTCAGCGAACAGCTGCTTACCCTGATACTCGTGAAGATTCATGCTTTTTACCGTCTTCGTTAGGTACTGCGCTTCGGCGCTGCGCCATTACTGGCGCCGCACCACCTGTGACCGTTGACCCCGGGTTTTCCCATGTGATCCGGTCCGGCGGACGTTCCGCGGTGAGTCTTGCACGCAAGACCCACGACGGGCAGACCGCCGTGGTTTCTTATAATTAACGCTTCTTACGGTTGGCGACGTGAATGGCACCGCCATTCACCGCCAGCGCTGCTTCATGCAACGCTTCGGACAGGGTCGGATGGCTGAAGACCATCATGCCCAGATCCTCGGCACTGGTGCCGAATTCCATTGCGATCGCGCCCTGCTGTACCAGTTCGGCAGCCGACGGGCCAATCACGTGAACACCCAGGACGCGGTCGGTCTTGGCGTCGGCGATGACCTTGACGAAACCACCGGTATCGTTGGCTGCCATCGCACGGCCGCTGGCCGCGAACGGGAAGGTGCCTACGTTAACCTCAACACCCTCGGCTTTCAACGCCTGTTCGGTCTTGCCGACCCACGCGATTTCCGGATGGGTGTAGATGACCGACGGGATCAGGTCGTAGTTCATCTGGGCCTTGTGGCCCTTGATGCGCTCGACGACCATGATGCCCTCTTCCGAGGCCTTGTGCGCCAGCATCATGCCGCGCACCACGTCACCGATGGCGTAGACGCCCGGAACGCTGGTGGCGCAGTGATCGTCGACGAAGATGTAGCCACGCTCGTCGATGGTCACGCCGCTGTCGGCGGCCAGCAGGTCGGTGGTCACCGGACGACGGCCGACCGCGACGATCAGCTTGTCGAAGGTGATCTTCTGCTCGCCTTCGGCGTTGGTGTAGGTGACTTCGACTTCGTTGCCGTTGACTTTCGAGCCGGTGACGCGAGCGCCCAGCTTGATGTCCAGGCCTTGCTTGGTCAGGGTCTTCTGGGCTTCTTTCGACACGGCGGTGTCGGCAGCCATCAGGAAGGTGTCCAGGGCTTCCAGGACGGTGACTTCGGCACCCAGGCGAGCCCATACCGAGCCCAGCTCCAGGCCGATCACGCCGGCACCGATGACGCCCAGGCGCTTCGGTACGCTCTGGAATTCCAGGGCGCCGGTGGAGTCGACGATGACGTTCTGGTCGACCGGGGCCGGCGGAATGTCGATCGGACGCGAACCGGAGGCCAGGATCACGTTCTCGGCTTCGATGACTTCGGTGGTGCCGTCAGCCTTGGTGACTTCGACTTTCTTGCCGGCCAGCAGCTTGCCGTGGCCCTGGATCGAAGTGACGCCGTTGGCCTTGAACAGGGTGGCGACGCCACCGGTCAGGTTCTTGACGATGCCGGCCTTGCGGCCAACCATCGCGGCAACGTCCATCTTCACTTCACCAGTGGAGATACCGTGCACGTTGAAGCTCTCTTTGGCTTCCTTGTACTTCCAGGAGCTGTCCAGCAGCGCCTTGGACGGAATGCAACCCACGTTCAGGCAGGTGCCGCCCAGGGCCAGCTTGCCCTCGGCGTCGGTGTATTTCTCGATACAGGCAGTCTTCAGACCGAGTTGGGCAGCCTTGATGGCGGCAACATAGCCGCCAGGACCTGCACCAATCACCACTACGTCGAATTTCTGGGTCATAAAAGATTCCTTATCAGCTACAAGCTACAGGCCGCGTACCGCACGGCCCCGCCTCTTGCGAAGAGCGGGGCCGGCGGCGCGCGGCTAGTTGATTAGATGTCCAGCAGCAGGCGAGACGGATCTTCCAGCAGGTTCTTGATGGTCACCAGGAAGGTTACCGCTTCCTTGCCGTCGATCAGGCGGTGGTCATAGGACAGCGCCAGGTACATCATCGGGCGGATCACCACTTGGCCATTGATGGCCATCGGGCGCTGGATGATGTTGTGCATACCCAGGATCGCGGCCTGCGGCGGGTTGACGATCGGGGTCGACATCATCGAGCCGAAGGTACCACCGTTGGTGATGGTGAAGGTACCGCCAGTCATCTCTTCGATCGACAGCTTGCCGTCACGGGCTTTCTTGCCGAAGGTGGCGATGCCGTTCTCGATTTCGGCCAGGCTCATCGATTCGGCGTTGCGCAGCACCGGTACCACCAGGCCACGGTCGCTGGAGACGGCGACGCCGACGTCAGCAAAGCCGTGGTAGACGATGTCGTTGCCGTCGATCGAGGCGTTGACCGCCGGGAAGCGCTTCAGCGCCTCGGTGGCCGCCTTGACGAAGAACGACATGAAGCCCAGGCGCACGCCGTTGTGGGTCTTCTCGAACAGGTCCTTGTACTTCGAACGCAGGGCCATGACTTCGGTCATGTCGACTTCGTTGAAGGTGGTCAGCATGGCCATGTTCGACTGTGCTTCGACCAGACGCTCGGCGATCTTGGCGCGCAGGCGGGTCATCGGCACGCGCTTCTCGGTGCGGTCGCCAGCGGCGACGACGACCGGGGCAGCGGCAGCGGCGGCCGGCTTGGCAGCCGGTGCAGCGGCAGGGGCCGACTTCTTGTTGGCGACGGCAGCGACGACGTCTTCCTTGGTGATGCGACCGCCCTTGCCGGTGCCGGCAACGGTAGCCAGGTCGATGCCGTTCTCTTCAGCCAGCTTGCGCGCGGCTGGAGCGGCGACCGGGTCGTCTTCGCCAGCATCGGCGGCAGCGGCGGCCGGAGCAGCAGCGGCAGGCGCGGCAGCCGGAGCTGCGGCGGCGGCGGCGCCACCTTCAACGATCGAGCCCAGGACTTCGTCGGACAGGACGGTGTCGCCCTCGCCCTTGACGATGGCGCCCAGCACGCCGTCGGCGGTGGCCAGGACTTCCAGGACGACCTTGTCGGTCTCGATGTCGACGATCAGCTCGTCACGCTTGACGGCGTCGCCCGGCTGCTTGTGCCAGGTGGCAACGGTGCCATCGGCAACCGATTCCGGGAAGGTTGGGGCTTTGATCTCGATAGCCATTATCTGTGTTTCCTTAAATTCGGTTTCAGGTGCGCGAGGCGTTAGACAGTGAAGGCGTCTTGCAGCAGTTTTTCCTGCTGTTCGGCGTGCTTCGATGCGTAACCACAGGCTGGCGCGGCGGAAGCGTCGCGACCGGCGTATTCCAGGACCAGCGCCTTGTTGTGGCGACCCAGGATACGGCGCATGTGGTGCTGGCTGCTGTACCAGGCGCCCTGGTTCATCGGCTCTTCCTGACACCACACTGCGTGCTTGAGGTTGGTGTAAGGCGCGAGGATTTCGACCAGGTCGTCCTCAGGGAACGGATACAGCTGCTCGATACGCACGATGGCGATATCTTCGCGGCCTTCGGCACGGCGTTTTTCCAGCAGATCGTAGTAGACCTTGCCACCGCACAGGACCAGGCGCTCGACCTTGGCCGGATCCAGGGTGTCGATTTCCGGGATCACGGTCTGGAACGAGCCATCGGCCAGGTCTTCCAGGGTCGAGATGGCCAGCTTGTGGCGCAGCAGCGACTTCGGCGTCAGCACGACCAGCGGTTTGCGCAGCGGACGGATGACCTGGCGACGCAGCAGGTGGTAGATCTGTGCCGGGGTGGTCGGCACGCAAACCTGGATGTTGTGCTCGGCGCACAGCTGCAGGTAGCGCTCCAGACGCGCGGAGGAGTGCTCCGGACCCTGGCCTTCATAGCCGTGCGGCAGCAGCATGGTCAGACCGCACAGGCGGCCCCACTTGTGCTCGCCACTGGTGATGAACTGGTCGATCACCACTTGCGCACCGTTGGCGAAGTCGCCGAACTGGGCTTCCCAGATCACCAGCGCGTTCGGCGTGGTGGTCGAGTAGCCGTATTCGAAGGCCAGTACCGCTTCTTCCGAGAGGAAGGAGTCGTACAGGTCGAAACGCGGCTGGCCCGGGAACAGGTTCTTCAGCGGCACGTAAGTGCTGGCGTCCTTCTGGTTGTGCAGCACCGCGTGACGGTGCGAGAAGGTGCCACGGCCGATGTCCTGGCCGGTCATGCGGATCGGGTGACCTTCGAACTGCAGGGTGGCGTAGGCCATGGTCTCTGCATAACCCCAGTTGATCGGCAAGCCACCGGCCTGCATCTTCTGACGGTCTTCGTAGATCTTCGCGACCTGGCGCTGGACGACGAAACCTTCAGGCAGCTCGAGCAGCTTGGCCGACAGCTCCTGCAGGGTCTTGAGGTCGAAGCGGGTGTCGTGACGCGCGGTCCAGGCGTGACCCAGGTACGGACGCCAGTCGACGAACAGTTCGCGGTTCGGCTCCTTGACCAGGCTCTTGACCACGTGCAGGCCGTTGTCCAGGGCGTTGCGGTACTCGTCGATCTTGGCCTGGGCGCGCTCGGCGTCGATGCGACCGGCGCTGATCAGTTGCTCGGCGTACAGCTCACGGGTGGTGCGCTGCTTGCTGATCTGCTGGTACATCAAAGGCTGGGTGCCGTTCGGCTCGTCGGCCTCGTTGTGGCCGCGACGACGGTAGCAGACCAGGTCGATGACCACGTCACGCTTGAACTGCATGCGGTAGTCGATGGCCAGCTGGGTGACGAACATCACCGCTTCCGGATCATCGCCGTTCACGTGCAGGATCGGCGCCTGGATCATCTTGGCAACGTCGGTGGCGTACTCGGTGGAGCGCGCGTCCAGCGGGTTGCTGATGGTGAAACCGACCTGGTTGTTGATCACGATGTGCACGGTGCCGCCGGTCTTGAAACCGCGGGTCTGCGACATCTGGAAGGTTTCCATGACCACACCCTGGCCGGCGAATGCTGCGTCACCGTGGATGGAGATCGGCAGGACCTTGTCGCCAACGGTGTCGTTGCGGCGATCCTGGCGGGCGCGAACCGAACCTTCCACCACTGGCGAGACGATTTCCAGGTGGGAGGGGTTGAACGCCATGGCCAGGTGGACTTCGCCACCGGGAGTCATCACGTTGGAGGAGAAGCCCTGGTGATACTTCACGTCACCGGAGCCCAGCTCGTTCATCTTCTTGCCTTCGAACTCGTCGAACAGCTCGCGCGGGTTCTTGCCGAAGGTGTTGACGAGCACGTTGAGGCGGCCACGGTGGGCCATGCCGATCACGACTTCCTTGGTGCCGTAGGAACCGGAGCGCTGGATCATTTCGTCCAGCATCGGGATCAGGCTTTCGCCACCCTCGAGGCCGAAGCGCTTGGTGCCCGGGTACTTGGTGCCCAGGTACTTCTCCAGGCCCTCACCGGCCGTGACGCGCTCGAGCAGGTGAGCCTGCACGTCGGCGGAGAATTCCGGA
The DNA here is from genome assembly GCF_028369275.1 of Mitsuaria sp. RG. Lineage (NCBI taxonomy): Bacteria > Pseudomonadati > Pseudomonadota > Betaproteobacteria > Burkholderiales > Sphaerotilaceae > Roseateles > Mitsuaria sp. RG. Next base: position 25,949 of record NZ_JAQMYQ010000008.1, on the reverse strand, counting down.
CGGCCACGTACGCTTTCCAGGCGCTGCTGGAACCAGCTGCGCTGCTCGGAATCGACGATGTGGGTGAACTCGGCGCCAATGGTGCGACAATATGTCTTCTGCAGCGCTTCGAAGATTTCGCGTAGGCTCGCTTCCTCTTTGCCGATGAACAGGTCGCCGGCACGGAAGGTCGTATCAAGATCGGCATTGGTCAAGCCGTAGTGATTGATCGACAGGTCTACGGGCGCAGGACGCTGCCACAACCCCAACGGGTCGAGCTTGGCAGCCTGATGGCCGCGCATACGATAGGCCTGGATCAGTCGCAGCACTTCAACCTGCTTCTTCTCGTGTTCACTGCTCACGCTCCCGGCGGATACCGGTTGGGCGCGGCGCTGGTTCTTTGCCAGCAGTACGAAATGGTCGCGGATCGTCGAGTGCGATACATCGGTAGCGGTGCTGCCGTCGGCGGGCAACTTCTGGAAGTAAGTGCGCCACTCTTCTGGCACAGCGTTAGGGTCGTGCAGGTAGAGCTCATAAAGCTCTTCCACATATGCAGCGTTACCACCTGAAAGGTGGGCGCTATCCCACATGCGCTGCATCACGCTTTCTTGCATGCTTGGTCACCCTCGGTTAGGGGACTGATCGGCGAGAGCCACAGCAAACCTGGAAAAGTCCGAACACAGCGACTGAACCACGCCACCTGGATCCTGCTGATTTTCCGGGTACCAGCCCGGAAGCCCCTGCTGGTCTCATATCTTCATAGGTAATGAGCGCGGGCTTTTTGGGCCCTTGCTCGGGTTTTACCTCAGTGCGGGCTCACCACCCGCACCTCGGCTTACTGCAGGTACAACGCTTTGAATCAGGTGCCGCTTTGCAGCAGCATGTTACGTACGTGGCCGATTGCCTTGGTCGGATTCAGACCTTTCGGGCAAACGTTCACGCAGTTCATGATCCCGCGGCAGCGGAATACGCTGAACGGGTCATCCAGGGACGCCAGGCGCTCCTGAGTCTTGGTGTCACGGCTGTCGGCCAGGAAGCGATAGGCCTGCAGCAGTGCGGCGGGGCCCAGGAACTTGTCCGGGTTCCACCAGAACGACGGGCAGGAGGTCGAGCAGCAGGCGCACAGGATGCACTCGTACAGACCGTCCAGCTTGTCGCGATCTTCCGGCGACTGCAGACGCTCGATGGCCGGGGCCGGCGTGTCGTTCTGCAGGAAAGGCTTCACCTTCTCGTACTGCTTGTAGAAGATGCTCATATCGACCACCAGGTCACGAATGACCGGCAGGCCAGGCAGCGGACGCAGGACCAGCTTGTTGCCCTTGACCACACCCGACAGCGGGGTGATGCAGGCCAGGCCGTTCTTGCCGTTCATGTTCATGCCATCGGAACCGCACACGCCTTCACGGCAGGAGCGACGGTACGAGAAGCCCTCGTCCTTTTCCTTGATCAGCGCCAGCACGTCCAGAACCATCAGGTCCTTGCCGCCGGTATCGACGTCGAACGACTCCATCTTGGGCGCCGAGTCGGTGTCGGGGTTGTAACGATAAACTTCGACTTTCAACATAGCAGCCACCCTTAGTAAGTCCGGACTTTTGGTTCGAAGGCAGGAACTGTCTTCGGCGCAAAGTTGACGCCACGCTTGGCAACGCGCTTCTCACCCGGGTAGTACAGGGTGTGGCACAGCCAGTTCTCGTCGTCACGGTCTTCGAAGTCTTCACGGGCGTGCGCGCCGCGGGACTCTTTACGGGCTTCAGCGGCAATGGCGGTCGCTTCGGCGACTTCCAGCAGGTTCTGCAGCTCCAGCGCTTCGATACGCGCGGTGTTGAAGGCCTGGGACTTGTCGTTGATCTTGACGTTGGCGATGCGGTCACGCAGGCCAGCCAGCTGCTCGATACCCTTCTGCATGTATTCGCCGGTACGGAATACACCGAAGTAGTTCTGCATGCAGCTTTGCAGTTCGCGCTTCAGGCTTGCCACGTCTTCACCGCTGGTACGCTCATTGAGCTTGTTCAGGCGGTTCAGGGCAACATCGACGTCGGTGTCGCTGGCATCGCGGTACTCGACGCCTTCGGTCAGCGCCTTTTCCAGGTGCAGGCCGGCGGCACGGCCGAACACCACCAGGTCGAGCAGCGAGTTGCCGCCCAGGCGGTTGGCGCCATGGACCGATACGCACGCCACCTCACCGACCGCGAACAGGCCCGGAATGATGTGGTCCTTGCCTTCGGCGTCCATGGTGATGGCCTGGCCATGAATGTTGGTGGCAACGCCGCCCATCATGTAGTGGCAGGTCGGAACGACCGGGACCGGCGCGACCACAGGGTCGACGTGGGCGAAGGTCTTGGACAGCTCGCAGATACCTGGCAGGCGGCTGTGCAGCACTTCCTCGCCCAGGTGATCCAGCTTCAGCAGCACGTGGTCCTTGTTCGGGCCCACGCCGTTGCCGGCGATGATCTCTTTGACCATGGAACGGGCAACCACGTCGCGGCCAGCCAGGTCTTTCGCGTTCGGCGCATAACGCTCCATGAAGCGCTCGCCGTGGGCGTTGATCAGGTAGCCACCTTCACCACGGCAACCTTCGGTTACCAGTACACCGGCGCCGGCGATGCCGGTCGGGTGGAACTGCCACATCTCGATGTCCTGCACCGGTACACCGGCACGCAGCGCCATGCCGATACCGTCGCCGGTATTGATCAGGGCGTTGGTGGTGGAGGCGTAGATACGGCCCGCACCGCCAGTCGCCAGCACGGTGGCCTTGGACTTGATGTACATGGTTTCGCCGGTTTCGATGCAGATCGCGATCACACCGACGAAGGCGCCGTCCTGGTTCTTCACCAGGTCGACGGCGTAGTACTCGTTGAGGAAGGTGGTGCCTGCCTTCAGGTTGCCCTGGTACAGGGTGTGCAGCAGCGCGTGACCGGTACGGTCGGAAGCGGCGCAGGTACGGGCGGCCTGGCCACCTTTACCGAAGTCCTTGGACTGGCCACCGAACGGACGCTGATAGATGCGACCGGTCTCGGTACGCGAGAACGGCAGACCCATGTGGTCCAGCTCGAAGACCGCGGCCGGGCCTTCCTGACACATGTACTCGATCGCGTCCTGGTCACCGATGTAGTCGGAACCCTTGACGGTGTCGTACATGTGCCAGCGCCAGTCGTCATTCGGGTCGGCCGAAGCGATGGCGCAGGTGATGCCGCCCTGGGCGGAAACGGTGTGCGAACGGGTCGGGAACACCTTGGTGACTACGGCAGTCTTGTGGCCGCCTTGAGCCAGCTGCAGCGCTGCGCGCATGCCAGCGCCGCCGCCACCGATAATGATGGCGTCGAAGGAAATCGTAGGAATGTTAGCCATGAATCAGATACCCCAGAGAATCTGCACACCCCAGACGAAGTAAGCGAACATCGCTACGCCGCATACCGCCTGGAACAGGAAACGAATCGCAGTCGCCGACTTGCCGAACGCCATCGGCGTCAGGTAGTCGGTGGCAATGGTCCACATGCCGACCCAGGCGTGGGCGCCCAGGGCAACGAGGGCCAGCAGACTGAAGATGCGCATCGCGTTGTTGGTGAACAGAGCGTGCCACTGGGCGTAGTCGATGCCCGGGTGGGCGGCGAGGTAGCCGATCAGGAAGATGAAGTAAGCCGCGAGAACGACCGCCGAGACGCGCTGCGCCATCCAGTCGTAGAGGCCCGAACGCGACAGGTTCGTGACGTTAGTTACCATACCCAAACTCCTGCCAGAACGATCAGCACCACGGAGATGACGATCACGATTTTCGAGCCCAGCTTGCCGCCTTCCAGCGTCTCACCGATGCCCATGTCCATGATCAGGTGGCGCACACCTGCCACGAGGTGATACAGCAGGCCGGACAGCAGGCCCCAGGTCACCAGTTTGGCCAGCGGACTGGTCAGACACGCCTTCACCTCGGCAAAGCCTTCCTCGCTACCCAGCGACTTGCCCAGTGCGTAAAGCATGATGGCAAGGCCGAGGAACAGGATGACGCCGGAGATACGGTGAAGAATGGACGTGTACGCGGTGATCGGGAGTTTGATGGTCCTTAGGTCTAGGTTTACAGGTCGTTGGCTTTTCACGGCTTTTTTCACACTGAAGAGCCCCTAGCTAACAGGGCAAAGTTGTTGGTAAGTGTACTGGTCAGGTACCCACCACCCAGGAGAGCGACGACACCCAGCAGGGCGGGCTTGAAAGCCCCTGGGAGTCGGCTGCCGAGTATAGACAGTTAGGCTGCTTATGACAACGTGAGGGGCTCGCCCAAATAGCGCATTGCCTTTAGTGAACAAAAGGCGTAAACGGGCGAGAATTTCGTGAAAAACCAGGCTTCAAGGGGCGTTTCAACCAGCCTTTAGGCAAATTGACATTCGAATTTATCCCTCTATAGTGGTGCGGGCCCTGCGTGGGGGGTCTGTCTGATGATTTCAAGCATTAATAGGAGGCCACATGGCTGACAAAAAAGCGCAGTTGATCATCGAGGGCGCTGCCCCCGTCGAGCTGCCCATTTTAACCGGCACCGTTGGTCCCGATGTTATCGACGTCCGCGGGTTGGGGGCATCCGGCCACTTCACCTTCGACCCCGGCTTCATGGCGACCGCCTCGTGCGAGTCGAAGATCACCTATATTGACGGCGACAAGGGCATCCTGCTGCACCGCGGCTACCCGATCGAACAGCTCGCCGAACAGTCGGACTACCTCGAGACCTGCTACCTGCTGCTCAACGGCGAACTGCCGAATGCCGAGCAGAAGGCCCAGTTCGTCAGCACCGTGAAGAACCACACCATGGTTCACGAACAGCTGAAATCGTTCTTCAACGGCTTCCGCCGCGACGCCCACCCGATGGCGGTGATGTGCGGTGTGGTCGGCGCCCTGTCGGCGTTCTATCACGACTCGCTGGACATCAATAACCCGCAGCACCGCGAAATCTCCGCGGTGCGCCTGGTCGCCAAGATGCCGACCCTGGCCGCGATGGTCTACAAGTACTCCATGGGCCAGCCCATGATGTACCCGCGCAACGACCTGTCGTACGCGGAGAACTTCCTGCACATGATGTTCAACACCCCGTGCGAGATCAAACCGATCAGCCCGGTGCTGGCCAAGGCAATGGACCGGATCTTCATCCTCCACGCCGACCACGAGCAGAACGCCTCCACCTCCACCGTGCGCCTGGCGGGCTCCTCGGGCGCCAACCCGTTCGCCTGTATCGCCGCCGGCATCGCCGCACTGTGGGGCCCGGCCCACGGCGGTGCGAACGAAGCGGTACTGACCATGCTCGATGAAATCGGCGATGTCTCGAACATCGACAAGTTCATCGCCAAGGCCAAGGACAAGAACGACCCGTTCAAGCTCATGGGCTTCGGTCACCGCGTGTACAAGAACCGCGACCCGCGCGCCACCGTGATGAAGCAGACCTGCGACGAAGTCCTCAGCGAACTCGGCATCAAGAACGATCCGCAACTCGAACTGGCCATGCGCCTGGAAGAGATCGCCCTGACCGATCCGTACTTCGTCGAGCGCTCGCTGTACCCGAACGTCGACTTCTACTCGGGCATCATCCTCAAGGCCATCGGCATTCCGACCAGCATGTTCACCGTGATCTTCGCCCTGGCACGCACCGTGGGCTGGATCTCGCACTGGAAGGAAATGCTCTCCAGCCCGTACAAGATCGGCCGTCCGCGCCAGCTGTACACCGGTTACGAGCAGCGTGACATCGTTGAGCTGAAGGACCGCAAGTAAGCCTCTCGGTTGAACGCAAAAAGGCTGCCCTCGGGCAGCCTTTTTTGTTCCGGCCTATATACCCTTCCCCTGTGTAGGAGCGGCCTTGCCGAGGCGTCGGACCGGCCGGAAAGGGCTGCACAGCAGCCCCAAGATCTCGTGTCAGACTCAGAATCGCCGGGGCTGCTACGCAGCCCTTTCGCGGCACAAGGCCGCTCCTACAGGAAACAGGCCAGCCAGCCTTTAGTTCTTCTCCGCGCGCTCTTTCAACCCCTTGAGGGTATTGAACGGCGCATCGACCACGAACTTGTTGGCCACCATCGCCGGCACGCTACCACCCGGCTCGGTGTGCACCTGGTAGATCACCTCGGTGCTGTCACCCTTGGGCACCAGTTTCCAGAAACCCTGCACCTGGGCCACCCGCACGAAACCATCGGTCTCAGGCAGGTACTTGGGCTGCCCCTCGAGCTTGCGGGTCAGGCTGCCATCAGCCTCCTGGACCGTGGTCACATGCAGGATCGAATCCCGCGGCGTCACCGGCCAGGGCGTGTTGAACTGGGTGTAGGTCCAGCTCTGGTCACCTTCGCTCTTGAGCAGCTTCTGCGACTTGCACTCGTGGATCCAGGCACAGGCCCCCACCACGTCTTCCTGCAGCGCCTTGACTCTGGCCAGCGGCGCCTTGATCACGGTCACGCCGCGATAGGCCTTGTACTTCGAGCCGGCCACCTCGCTGAGGGAAACCCTGATCCCCTCCTCGTCCTTGGCCACCTGCCAGTTCTCGGCCCAGGCCGTCGGTGCCAGCAGGACGCCCATGCCACACAGCAGTGCAATACCTTTGATCGATCTCATCATCTTGTTCCTTGTTGTCGAAGATCCAACCTGTCACGCCGCCGTCATCTGCTCCAGCCACCCGATGATACGGATGGCCTCGTCACGATCGTTGCCACAGATGTCCGCTTCCGCCTTGAAGCCACCACACACCTGCGGCCGCTCGGGCTTGCCGAACAGCGCACAGAGGTTTTCGACATTCAGGTGCAGGCAGCGTTCGCCGGCCGGCTTGCCCTGCGGCATGCCAGGGATCGGCGAACTGATGGACGGGGCGATGCAGCAGGCACCACAGCCCTCGCGGCATTTCATGACAACAGGACTCCCAGGAGCAAAACGGGACGAACGTCCCTGGATACTAACCGCTCAAACATATGTTTGAAATTGCCGGACGGATGAAATCACCCGTGACCCGGCAGTCAGTTGCGGAATTCGAATTCGATGGCTGCGCCCTCCACGTCCCGCCGACTGTCGTTGCGCAGCTGCAACTGCATTTCGTTGCTGATCAACCGGCCGTTGAGCTGGAACGGACTGCTGTCGGATTCGGGCTTGGTGGGGAACATCGAAGGCAACAGCGGCTTGCGCACCACCGGCCCGTCGCCGAGGTCCGGTTCGAGATGCTTGACCATGTCCCTGGGCAGGCTCAGGTCGATCTTCGGCTGGGGCAGCGGTTTGGCGACGGCCTTGCTGACAGCCCTGGCCTTCGGTTTGGGCTTGGGCTTGGGCTTCGCCTTGGTTACCGGTTTGGCCTGCGGTTTGGCAGGGGCCTTGCTGGACGCCTTGTTCGCCGGTTTGTGTACACCCTGTGCCTTGGCCGCCGGTTCGGCAGCCTGCACCGCACCGACCGACAGCCAGGGCAAGGCGAAACACAGGGCGATGACGAGAGGACGAAACAGATTCATGGGTACCAGGAACGCAAGCAGTAAAGCGCGTATGCTCCCTGTTCCCGGCTCGTCTGACAAGCCTACAACAGCATGCCGTTCGATTCCCGGCACAATTGCTGGGCCAGCAACCCCAGCGTCATCACTGCACGCTCAGCCTCCCGATTCCAGGGAATGCCGCAATTGAGCCGGATACAGTGGTTGAACTGCTCGGTATTGCTGAAGATCAGCCCGGGGGCAATGCTGATGCCCTGCTCCAACGCCCGCACATGCAGTTCCTGGGTATTGACCCGCCCCGGCAGACTGACCCAGAGAATGAAGCCACCGGTGGGCCGGGTCATCTGCGTGCCTTCCGGGAAATGCTGCTGCACCGCCAGTTGGTAAGCGCTGAGGTTCTTGCGGTATTCCTGTCGGATGAAGCGCAAATGCCGATCGTAGCCACCATTCTCCAGGTAGGCGGCCACCGCCATCTGCGTGACGCTGCACGCCGAGTGGGTAGTGAAGGTCTGCAGTCGCTGGATCTCGTCCTGATAGCGCCCGGCGATCATCCAGCCGACCCGCACTCCCGGCGACAAGGTCTTGGAGAAGCTCGAGCAGTAGATCACCCGGTCCAGCCGATCGAACGCCTTGAGCGACTTGGTGCGCCCTTGCTCGAACATCAGCTCGCCGTAGATATCATCCTCGACAATCTGGATGTCGAAATCCGAGGCCAGGCGCAACAACTGTTTCTGCCGCTCTTCGGGAATGGTGCCACCCAGCGGGTTGCTCAACCGCGCCGTCAGCACCAGGGCCTTGATCGACCACTGGTTGGCGGCCAGTTGCAGGGCCTCCAGGCTGATGCCGGTGGAGGGATCGCTGGGGATTTCGATGACCTTGAGCCCGAGCAGGTCCGCCAGTTGCAGCAGCCCATAGTAGGTAGGCGATTCGGCGGCGATCAGGTCGCCCGGCCGGGTCAGGACCCGCAGCGACATCTGCAGGGCATCGACGCAACCATGAGTCACCACCACTTCACGGGGATCGACCAGTACACCAGCATCGCGCATGCGGATGGCGATCTGCCGGCGCAGCGGCTCGAAGCCGGGGCTGAACATGTAGCTGAAGGCACGCGGACTATGGAAGCGCGTCACCTTGGCCAACTGCTGGTGCAGGGCGCGCACGGGCAAGTAGTCGACATGGGGCACCGCCGCGCCGAAGGGAAAGACGCCATCGCGGCGCGCCTCGACCAGTACCTGCTGGATAATGCTCGCCCGGGTGACCAGCCCGGGGCGCTCGACCCGGGCGATATCCGGGGTCTGCGCCGTCAGCGCCGGAGTCTGGTGGACATAGTAGCCCGACTGCGGCCGGGCACGGATCAGGCCCTGGTCCTCGAGATTGGCATAAGCCTGCAGCACGGTGGCGTGGCTGACATTGAGCTGGGCGCTCATCTTGCGTACCGACGGCACCCGTTCGCCCGGCTGGTAGACACCCCGGCGGATGTCATCGGCCAGTTGCTGGGCGATACGCTGGTACAGCAGCAGGTTGGTCATGGCGTGTTCTCGAAGCGCGGACGGGATCGTTGTTCTTGTGCGACTCACTGCCGAGGCAGAATACCGTAACAGTTGCGAAGTGTACTGGGACAGATCGCAGGATAGTCAACAATACAGTTGCGTGACAGAGAAACGATCGATGTTTGAGTCGGCGCGCCGACGAACGCACAGAGTGGTGACACTGCCCGCCGTTGCCGTTGCCGTTGCCGTTGCCGTTGCCGTTGCCGTTGCCGTTGCCGTTGCCGTTGCCGTTGCCGTTGCCGTTGCCGTTGCCGATCGAGAGTCTAGCGCCACACCCAGCTAGCGACAGCTGCGCCAGTCCAGGCGCCGCCCGTACCTTCGCGACTTCAGGAGGCCGAACGCAGGCCTTGCGGAGGGAGGTGACGGGCATGGATGCCCGTCAAGCGCTGGGGCCCAGGATGGGCCCTGCAGCGCGGTCCTCCCGGGAGCAAGGCCGGAGTGAGGGGACCCGGAGCGAAGCGGAGGGCCGGATGAATGGAGCGAGGATTTTTTGGTTCCTTTTTGATCCTTCAAAAAGGAACTCGCCGTAAGGGCGAAAAGGTGACTATGCGTCGACATCACAAATGAATGCACTTACAACTATTAAAACCAGCACTAGCCGACTTTGACTTTGACTTTGACTTTTAGAGCATGAGTTTTGAAAGTTATATGCGCATTCATTTGCGATGGTGACGCAAAGTCACCTTTCCGCCCTTACGGCGGGTCCCTTTTTGAAGGATCAAAAAGGAACCAAAAAATCCTCGCTCCATTCATCCGGCCCCTACGCTTCGCTCCGGGGTCCCCTCGCTCCGTTCTTGCTCCCGGGAGGACCGCGCTGAACGCCCCATCCTGGGGCGCAGCGCTTGACGGGCATCCATGCCCGTCACCTCCCTTCGCAAGAACTCCGCTCGGCCTCCTGAAGTCGCAATTGGCGGCACCTGAACTATTGCGCACTTAGAAGCAACAGCAAGATCAAGATCAAGATCAGATCAAGAAATGCGAAGTGGTAGTTAGCCGACTGACTATGAATTGGCTGGATGAACCCTATCGTGTGCAAGCCCGCTTCTACAAGTTATGTATAACTTCTTGCAGGAACGGGCTTGCTCGAAATCAAAACAGAATTCAACGCGCTGGCGCGAGTTTACCCTTGTCATCGGAGAAGACGATCTCGACCCGACGATTCTGCGCCCTGCCCCGCTCCGAAGCATTGGCCTCAACCGGGTACTGGTCACCATAACCCTCGACCTGGATCCGCTTCTCGTCCACCCCCAGATCAACCAGCATATCGGCCACCGACTGCGCACGATCACGGGACAGTTTCAGGTTCTCCTCCGCCGCACCGGTGCTATCGGTATAACCCTCGATCCGCACCACGCGCCGTGGATTGAGCTGAAGGAACTGCACCAGCTTCAATACAGTACGGCTGGCCGAGTTCTTCAGATCAGCCTGGCCGGTATCGAACAGCACATCGCCCAGGGTCATGACCAGACCGCGATCGGTCTGCTCCGACGCCAGCGCGACAATCTGCGCTTCGACGAACTTGCCCTGCTGCTGGACGCTGGCCAGCTTGGCCTCGCGCAGCGCCAACTGCAGGCGCTGGCGCTCCAGGTCGAGCTTGGCCAGGCGCTCCTGGTTCAACGCCAGCTTGGCATGCTCGCTGGCAATCTCGCTGTAGCGCTGACTCAGGTAGGCGTAATGACGAACATCGCTGCCGGTGCCGACATAGCCCGCCAGGCGCTCCGCGCGCGCCAACGACTCGCCGGCGCGGATCACATCGCGAGGCGCGCTACGCAGCACGTCGGAATCGTCCTTGACCTTCTGGAACGCGGCACTGGCATCGTCCAGTGCCGACTCGCTGCGCTGGCTGGCGCAGCCCTGCAGACCGACCAGGGCCAGCAAGGCCAGGGCCGCCATGGGCTTGAGAGACTTCATGGCTGCACCTCCAGTTGCTTACGCAGGCGCTTGATCCGCGACTGCATCGCCTGCAGCTGCTCCTCGCTCTTCTGGTTCAGCACCCGCGCCTCGGCCAGGCGCGCATCGAGCTCGGCCTGCTCGGCGCGCATGCGCGCATCGCGGTGGCTTTCGCCGAGCATGTTGCTCTTGGCCCGGGCCAGCTTGTCTTCGGCCAACTTGAACTCCGGCACCTGCTCATTGGCGCCGACCGCCTTGGCCTGCTCCAAGGCCTGTTCCGACAGGCGCAGCTGTTCATTGGGTGCCGGGTCGTTGGCACAGCCGACCAGGCCGAGCACGGCCAGGGCAAGCATCAAGGGTTGGATTCTCACTCACGCTTCCTACTGTTTGGGGGCACCCTGCGACGCCTGCATCTGCGCCTTCCAACGCTCGACATTGCGCTGCAGCACAGCTTCGCTCGCCCCGGAGATCGGCAATTCTGTCAGTTTTTTCGCCAGTTGTCCGCGCAACCAGCTGTCGTTGCACGCCGAGTTGTGCGAGACCGCCAGGTACAGCCCCGGACGATCCACCGGCAAACCCCGGGCGATGAGGTCGTTGCCCACGCCCAGGCTCTGCGCCATGGCCATGCCCGAGTAGCGCCCAGCCAGCACATAGTCGACCTGGCCGAGCACCAGTTTCTGGAAGGCCTGCGTCAGGTTCTGCGCCGGCTCCAGCTTGAGCTGGGTCCTGGCAAAGGCATCGAAGGCCGGGGTCAGGCGGGCCTTCTCGGACAGGGCGCCGCGGTACTGGGCAAGGTCAGCCGGGCCATCGAACACCAGGGTGGCGTCATGGCGGGTCCAGACCAGGTATTCGTTGAGCTGCAAGGCCGGATGGATGTAATCCAGACTGGTCAGCTGGGTGACCTGCATCGGCGTGTCGAGCAACAGGTCCATGCGCCCGCTGCGCACCTCCTCCAGAGCCTGCTCGCGCTTGCCGGCGTGCAGCACCTCGACCTTCACCCCAAGCTCGGCAGCCACCTGGCGCAGCAGGTCGACATTGGCGCCGATCAGGTGTTTCGGGTCTTGCGGATCCTGCCAGGAGTACGGCGGCGCATCCGGGCTGCCGGTGGCCACCAGACGCTCGCACTTGCCCAGCGCCAAGGCCTGCGTCGACAGCAGCGCCAGCACGCAGGCCAGCCCTCCCTTGCTCCAGCGAAACGCCATGCAACCTCTCCCCGCCCCTGAAAAAATCCATGAAAAAACCCGGACCGCCAAGGGCGGGCCGGGTTCTTTATAAGTGAAGCAGGCGGATCAGACCAGCTTTTCCAGCTCCGGAACCGCTTCGAACAGATCGGCGACCAGGCCGTAGTCGGCGACCTGGAAGATCGGCGCCTCCTCGTCCTTGTTGATCGCGACGATCACTTTCGAGTCCTTCATGCCGGCCAGGTGCTGGATCGCGCCGGAGATACCGACGGCGATGTACAGCTGTGGCGCGACGATTTTGCCGGTCTGGCCGACCTGCATGTCGTTCGGCACGAAGCCTGCGTCGACCGCGGCGCGCGAGGCGCCGACGGCGGCGCCGAGCTTGTCGGCCAGGGCGTACAGGTGCTTGAAGTTGTCACCGTTGCCCATGCCGCGACCACCGGAAACGACGATCTTGGCGGCGGTCAGCTCAGGACGGTCGGACTTGGCCAGCTCTTCGCCAACGAAGGCCGACTTGCCGGCGTCGTGGGCGGCAGCGACGGCTTCGACAGCGGCCGAACCACCTTCGGCGGCCACGGCGTCGAAGCCGGTGGTACGCACGGTGATGACCTTGACCGCAGCGCTCGATTGCACGGTGGCAATGGCGTTACCGGCATAGATCGGACGCTTGAAAGTGTCGGCGGATTCAACGGCGATGATCTCGGAGATCTGGTCGACGTCCAGCAGCGCGGCAACGCGCGGCAGGATGTTCTTGCCATTGGTGGTGGCCGGGGCCAGCACGTGGCTGTAACCCTTGGCCAGCTCGACCAGCAGCGGCGCGACGTTTTCCGGCAGGGCATGGGCGTAGGCGGTGTTATCGGCGACCAGCACCTTGGCCACGCCGGCGATCTTGGCGGCGGACTCGGCGACGCCACCGACGTTCTGGCCGGCGACCAGCACGTGGATATCACCACCGATCTTGGCGGCAGCGGCGACAGTGTTCAGGGTGGCCGGGGCTACGGCACCGTTCTCGTGTTCAGCGACAACCAGGATAGTCATTTAGATTACCTTCGCTTCGTTCTTCAGCTTCTCGACCAGTTCGGCCACCGACTTGACCTTGATACCGGCGCTGCGGGCGGCAGGCGCTTCGACCTTGAGGGTCTTGCTGGTGGAGGCGATGGACACGCCCAGCGCGTCTGGAGTGATGGTCTCCAGCGGCTTCTTCTTGGCCTTCATGATGTTCGGCAGCGACGCGTAGCGCGGCTCGTTCAGGCGCAGGTCGGTGGTGACGATGGCTGGCAGATTCAGCGCAACGGTCTGCAGGCCGCCATCGATTTCACGGGTGACGTTGACCTTGTCGCCGGCGACTTCGACCTTGGAGGCGAAGGTGCCCTGGGCGAAGCCGGTCAGCGCGGCCAGCATCTGGCCGGTCTGGTTGTTGTCGCTGTCGATGGCCTGCTTGCCGAGGATGACCAGCTGCGGCTGCTCCTTGTCGACAACGGCCTTCAGCGCCTTGGCCACGGCCAGGGAGTTCAGTTCGTCAGCGGCCTCGACCAGGATGGCGCGGTCGGCGCCCAGGGCCAGGGCGGTACGCAGTTGCTCCTGGGCGGCGGTCGGGCCGATGGAGACAACGACGATTTCGCTCGCCACGCCCTTCTCTTTCAGGCGGACGGCTTCTTCCACGGCGATTTCGCAGAAGGGGTTCATGGACATCTTGACGTTTGCAAGGTCGACGCCGGAGTTGTCCGCCTTGACGCGAACCTTGACGTTGTAGTCGACCACTCGTTTGACAGCTACAAGAACCTTCATGGATTCCTCGTTACTCTCCGGTGAAAAGAAGATCGCCTGGGGACTGCCCGGCGAATGCGCGTGGGTACAAGGGCACCTCTAAAAACGTTCCGACGCCGACAAAGTTCAGTTGACCGATCAGTCTTGTTGCGACCTTCAGGGACAAAACCCGCGGGTCATTTTCTGTCGTGGCGTGTAGACTCCACTACAAAACCTGATTCGGCCCGTAAACCCTGCTCCACGCCTGGTCTTTAGGGGTGCACCTGCGCCCGACGGTCAGCCTACGGCGAACGCGAAAGCGCTCGTATCTTGACCGTAACACCCAATCCGGTCAATACGGCAAATTGGCCAGCCTCCAGCCGCCTACCTGCGATTCTACGGGCCTCCGGCAAATTCAAACAAACGTTTGTATTGGACCCGCCAAGTGGTGTAGATATAATGCGCGGCCAAGACAAAACGGTGTAGTCCATCACCTGCGAAGCTACAGCCTCTGCACGCCGCACGTGACCGTGAACACCCATAAAAGACAAGCAACGCGATGAGCCTTGAGTAGGAGAGAACCTGTGGAACGCGAATACATGGAATTCGACGTGGTCATCGTCGGCGCAGGCCCGGCGGGCCTGTCCGCCGCCTGCTGCCTGAAGCAGAAGGCCGCCGAAGCCGGTAGCGAGATCAGCGTCTGCGTGGTCGAGAAAGGCTCCGAAGTCGGCGCCCACATCCTCTCCGGCGCGGTGTTCGAACCACGCGCCCTGAACGAACTGTTCCCCGACTGGAAAGAACTCGGCGCGCCGCTGAACACCGAAGTGAAGCGCGACGACATCTATGTGCTGAAAAGTGCCGACAGCTCGACCAAGGTCCCCGACCTGTTCGTGCCCAAGACCATGCACAACCACGGCAACTACATCATCTCCCTGGGCAACCTGTGCCGCTGGCTGGCCCAGCAGGCCGAGAACCTGGGCGTCGAGATCTACCCGGGCTTCGCCGCGCAAGAGGCACTGTTCGATGAAAACGGCGTGGTGCGTGGCATCGTCACCGGCGACCTGGGTGTCGACCGCGAAGGCCAGCCAAAAGAAGGCCTGTACACCCCGGGCATGGAGCTGCGCGCCAAGTACACCCTGTTCGCCGAAGGCTGCCGTGGCCATATCGGCAAGCAGCTGATCAAGCGCTTCGACCTGGACAACGAGTCCGACGTCCAGCACTACGGCATCGGTCTCAAGGAAATCTGGGAAATCGACCCGGCCAAGCACGAGCAGGGCCTGGTGGTGCATACCGCCGGCTGGCCGCTGGACGTGATGAGCGCCGAGAACACCGGCGGCTCCTTCCTTTATCACCTGGAAAACAACCAGGTGGTGGTCGGCCTGATCGTCGACCTGTCCTACTCCAACGCGTACCTGTCACCGTTCGACGAGTTCCAGCGCCTGAAGCACCACCCGGTGATGGCCCAGTACCTCGAAGGCGGCAAGCGCATCAGCTACGGCGCCCGCGCCATCTGCAAGGGCGGCCTGAACTCGCTGCCGAAGATGGTCTTCAATGGCGGCGCGCTGATCGGCTGCGACCTGGGCACCCTGAACTTCTCCAAGATCAAGGGCAGCCACACCGCGATGAAATCCGGCATGCTCGCCGCCGAAGCCGTGGCCGACGCATTGATCGCCGGCAGCGAAGGCGGTGACCAGCTCAACGGCTATGTCAGCGCCTTCAAGGCCAGCTGGCTGCATGAAGAGCTGTTCGCCAGCCGCAACTTCGGCCCGGCGCTGCACAAGTTCGGCCCGTTGCTCGGTGGTGCGTTCAACTACATCGACCAGAACTGGTTCGGCGGCAAGCTGCCGTTCACCCTGCATGACACCAAGCCGGACTACGCCTGCCTCAAGCTCGCGGCGGACTCGCAGAAGATCGACTACCCGAAACCGGACGGCAAGCTCAGCTTCGACAAGCTCAGCTCGGTATTCCTCTCCAGCACCAACCATGAAGAGGAACAACCCTGCCACCTGAAGCTGACCGACCCGAACATCCCGATCGCCAGCAACCTGCCGCTGTACGACGAACCAGCACAGCGCTACTGCCCGGCCGGCGTGTACGAAGTGGTCACCCAGGAAGACGGCAACAAGCGCTTCCAGATCAACGCGCAGAACTGCGTGCACTGCAAGACCTGCGACATCAAGGATCCGGCCCAGAACATCACCTGGGTCACCCCTGAAGGCGCCGGCGGGCCGAACTACCCGAACATGTAAGCCCTGCCCTGGCGGCAAGCAAAAGCCCCCTGGTCGTGAGACCCGGGGGCTTTTTCATGGTCGCTATCCCTTGTACGAAACCACGGTGTGCGTGGTGTCCAGCCCCAGTTGTTCGAGCCGTTCCAGGACATGCCCCAGGCACTGCCCGCCATCGGGCTTGTAGTGTCCGGAGGCATCATTGACCAGACCAAGGATGTCGCTCACCGCATTGCTGGTGGTCTTGCGGTCGATGCGCATTTCTCCGGCGCACACCACCGGCTGGCCACCGCCAAGCTGGCTGTGCCGGGTATAGCGCGTACGGTCCAGGGACTGGTCCCAGAATTTGACCAGAATGCTTTTTTGCGGGGTATAGACCCAGGTGTAGGCATCCTGGGCAGTATTGGGGCGCAGATAGGTCAGTCTGCCGCTCTTGAGCTCATACGCCAGTATCTGGCCGCGCTCCTCGCCGATCAGCTGGCAGACGCCATCGAGGGTTTCAGGCTGATAGCTGCGCCATTTCAGCACGTCGATCAGCCATTGCTGCAACTGCACCGGGTAGGTGTAGCCGGCAAAGTCCAGGGGCGCCGAGATATCGGCCTTGCGCCAGTCCAGCCAGTTCACCCGGCCTTGCCATGCCACGCCGTCCCTGGCCTCGATCCAGCGGTTGTCACTCCCTACCACGCGGTTGTTCAGTTGGTCATTGACCTTCAGGTCCAGCGACTGCATCTTCCAGGCCGGACCGTACCCCCCGGCACTTGCCTGGTAGATCTCGACCGAGCGCAGCTCATCGGCATAGATCACGCTGCGCTGGAACATCTTGGCCAGGTCGACCTCGACCTTGAAGTGCGCCCCACGCTCGAAGTTGCCGGCCAACGGCTGGCGGTGCTCGCTGCCATTGATCGAGAACGAAAGGGTATCGCCTGTTCCGGCACTGTAGTCGGCAGAGACAGCGAGGCACACGCTCAGTTTGTCTACGACCATGCTCGGCGCCTGCCCCCGGCGGGGGAGCTGGGGCAGTTGCACCCGCCAGGCGTCGGAAGGCAGCACCTCGCTTCGTCGCTGCAGCCAGACCTCACCCGAAATCGGAGCACTGCACAAGGTACGGGTGCCATCGCCATAGAGAAGCTCGCCCTTGGAAGACAGCCGCCAGCGATCTCCCGAGGCTGCGCTCGCCTTGCCGCAGATCCCGAGCCCCAAGGCCTGCCCGGTGGTGACATTGACCAGTTGCCCGTCCCTGTAGAGCCATTGCATGGCCTTGGGATCCGGGTTCACGGCGAGGCACACGCCCTCCTCGTCCGCCATCAGGTAATCACGACCATTGGTAAGCATGAACGGGATACCGCTGGGTAGGCCGTTCACGGGGTCCCCGGCACCACCACTGCCATCCAGTGCCTTCAGCTGGATGAATTCGACCGTTTGCTGGCGCTGCGCACTGTCGGTCAACAGTACGGCATGGCTGTTGGCGGCCAGCTGGATACGGCTGATATGGCGAAAGTCATGCAGCGGGTGTACGCCGGTCAATTGCTTGCCATCACCGTAGACTACCACCCAGGCCTGGTCGTGGTGGTGACGGGACTCCAGCACGCAGGCCAGGCTACGGCCCCAGCGGATAACCGGAGTCCTGGCCTGATCATCCGGTTTCGTGCTGGCGGGATTGGCAGCCGAAAAGCTCATCTGTGGCGGAAACGCAGGCAGCTGGGCCCGCGTCATCCAGGTGATGTTAAAACTGGACATGCATATTTCTCCTGACTGTATGAACGGAAGGGTCCGTCAACGATCAGTCGAAATTACGTGCACAACCTCGAAGGCGCTGTAGGGGTGCAGAGCTGCCGACGCTCAAAATCCCTACCCTGCCTGTAGGACCTGTTGACTGCCTGGACGCATCAGGCAGTCCTGACTTCCTCGAACAGTTCCGGATGACGATCCAGGAGCTTGAACAGCTTGATCAGTGCGACCGGTGGTTGGGTCTTGCCGTTCTCGTAACGGGAAAAGGCATTGACCCCGCCGCCAAAGATTTCGCCCGCCTCACGCTGATCGAGGTCGAATTTGCGCCGAACGCTGGCAATGAAGGCAGGGTCGACAGCGGCGGCATTGACCTGTCGCTTGAAGGCCAGCATCAGATCACCGAGGCGCTCAGCTTCAGCCATGCTCAGCACCGCCTCGCCGCAAACAGGGCAATAATCGCCGAAGACATCACGGATCACCGTCGAATGGCCATTGTATCGATAAGGCATGTCCTGAGCCTGGGCGACCAGCTCAGCACCACCACACACGGGACACTTCATTTCAACGCTCCTTGAATGACACGATCAGCACGTCATCGACCACCGTCAGCTTGATGTAGAGATCGCCAAAGACGGTTCGGGGACGATAGACATCCTGCCAGATCCGATGATCGTGATAGGTCGTCATGCTTTTGTAGAAATCGTGTGCCGACAAGCCTCGAACGACTTCAAGCATCTGGCGAGGGCTCAGCCCGAGCGCATCACAGTCCTGGATAGCTGTCCGGGTGGGCCTGACCCGGCCCTGGCTCATCAACATTCGCACCCTTTCCAGCGGGCAGTGCGGCGTTCTCTTTTCCATGAGAAATTAACCTTTAAGGTTATTCTTGGCCAATAGGTTATTTTAATAACCCCCACCCGGAAGTCTGCCTCACTGCCCAGCAGTCATTACCGCCTCATTTGTCACCGCACATGAGCGCCAGCGGCTGCGCAGCGAACTCCAACGGCTCGCGGCGTCCGAAATAGAGCGCCGTCAGCAATCCGACCATGCCCATGACCAGACAAAAACCGACACACACCCATGGGCTCCAGGGCATCAGGGCAATCAGCGCCAGCGGCGTGGTGCTGGCCCACAGGGCGTAGGCGACGTTGTAGGTGAAGGAGATGCCCGACACCCGGATCTCGGCCGGGAACAGCCCGACCATCACCGACGGCACCACCCCTACCACGCCACAGGACAGGCCAGCCAATGCATAGGCCGCCCAGAGCTGCCCCCACTGGCCCACCAGGCTGGCGTACAAGGCGCCGATGCCCAACGGCAGCAGCAGGCAGTAGAGCATCAGCGCCCGCCAGGCACCGATACGGTCCACCAGCAAGCCGGCCAGCACGCAGCCAATATTGAGGAAGACGATACCCACGCTGCTCAGGGCGAAGGTGTGCCCGGCTGTCATGCCGAACCGCTGTTGCATCACGGTCGGGGTAATCACCACCAGCACCACTACCGCCGAGGTCAGCACACAGGTCAGCAGCGCCGCTGGAATCAAGGCCCGTCGATGAGTGCCCAGCACCCGTCGCAGGGGGAAGGCCACCGGTTGCTCCTGCTGCGCCCGCAGGGCCAGGAACACCGGGGTTTCACTCAGCCAGCGACGCAGCCAGACACCGATCACGCCAAACACGCCGCCAAGCAGGAAAGGATAGCGCCAGGCGTAATCGAGGATCTCCTGGGGCGTGAACAGCTGCGCCAGCAAGGTCGCGGTCAGCGCACCGAGCAGGTAGCCGAAGGTCAGCCCGGCCTGCAGGAAGCCCAGCGCATAACCGCGACGACCAGACGGCGCATGTTCGGCGACGAAGGTCCAGGCGCTGGGTACCTCACCGCCAACCGCCGCACCCTGCAGGATGCGCAGGGCCAGCAGGATCAGCGGCGCGGCGTAGCCAATGTCGGCGTAGGTCGGCATCACCCCGATCAGCAGGCACGGCAGCGCCATCATCAGGATGCTCAGGCTGAACACCCGCTTGCGCCCCAGGTGGTCGGCGAAATGGGCCATGAGGATGCCACCCAGCGGCCTGGCCAGGTAGCCGGTGACGAAGATCCCGAAGCTCTGCAGCAGGCGCAGCCACTCCGGCATTTCAGGCGGGAAGAACAGCTGGCTGAGGGTCAGCGCGAAGAACACGAAGATGATGAAATCGTAGATTTCCAGGGCGCCACCCAGCGCGGCCAGCCCCAGGGTCCGGTGATCGCGACGGCTGAACCGTGGCGGGCGGGTGGTATCGATGGCAGTCATGGCAGCTTCCGCAACGAGGCAAAAGGCCAGAGGATAGCAAATCCACCCCCTGCTCAGGGGTTACGACAGAACACCGTCTGCGCGAGGTTGGTGCGCCGCCGGGCATGGTTCGACGCCCCCGCCAGCCCCGGCGGCAGCGGCAACTGCCCGACCAGCACCGGCATATCGATGATTGCCATGAAGGATTCCAGTGCCTCGCTGTCGGGGGCATGGGGCAGGCTGATGCTGACGGCGTGGCGATCGTTGGGCGGTACAGCGGGCACTTTCAGGTGTGGCGAGTGGTACAGCAGCGCGTGCTGGATCTGCGAGCTGACCCGGCAGAAACGCGCCAGGTCGACCCCGGCATGGCTGGCCAGCTCGATGTTGCCCACCAGCAGGTTGAAGGGTTCCAGGGCACTGTGCACCAGGCGCTGCAGGTCGTCGAAACTCTCCACCGGGGCGATCCGGTAATAACCCAGGCCATTGAGCATCTTCTCCAGCTGCAGGCGCTGGCCGGGGTGCTCATCGGCGATGAGGATGCGCATGGATTTGTTAGGCATCGTCCGAACCTGGGCAGTTGGGTGGTGACGGTGGCTCCATGACCATACTGCGCCGGCAACGGCAACGTCAGACGGGACGCCTGAGCGGGGGGTCTTTATTGATAGTTGTCGTGAACCCGGGAGAAATCAAGTCGCCAACTCACGGAATTTTCACATTCCACGGACGGCTCGCTCAGGACTCCCACTGGCGCATGCGTACGCGGCAATGCTTCATGGCATTGACAATATGCTTTTCCACCAGGCTGCGGGAAATACCCAGGCGCTCGGCGATCTGCTGATGCGACAGGCCATCGAGCTTGCGCAGCAGGAAGCTGTCGCGGCAAGGCCCGCTCAGTTCGCCCAGGGCTTGCTGCATCAGCGCCAGGCGCTGGTCGAGCTGCATGCTCTGCGTCAGAGCAGGGGTATGCCAGCGCTCATCGCTGTCCAGTACCTCCAGCGGCTCGGCCTGACGCACCAGATGTCGACGATGATGATCGACCACGAGATTCATGGCCGTGCGATAAAGGAAGGCGCGTGGATGCTCGATATGCTCGCCCTCCGTGCGCTCCAACACCCGGATGTAGGCATCGTGGGCGACGTCTTCGGCCGCCTGGCGATTACCGAGTCGGGCGGACAGGAAGCTCACCAATTCGCGATAGTAATGTTCCACGACGGCACCTGGCGTCTCCCTGCTCAAGCGTTGGTAGTCAGGGGCAGTGTTCTGGATGATGTCAGCGTGCGATCTTACAAATTATAATTATTCGCAGCAACACGCAGACCACCCCCGCGCTGCGCTAAATCGTCATCAAGATCATTCGTTTAACTGGGACCCCCGAGCGCATGCCCCGTCGCGGCACTCGGCCACTATCTCCGGCTGGAAGCCCGCATGACACGCACATCCAATACCCGCCGCCGAGTGCTGATCGGCGCCTTGGGCCTGGCCGGCCTCGGCAGCCTGGTGGCCTGGCAGGCCCTGCCTCTGGGCGGCGCACCGGTCAGCACCGTGCCAGTGACCCGCGCCGATATCGAGAGCAGCGTCACTGCCCTGGGCACCCTGCAACCACGCCGCTATGTCGATGTCGGCGCCCAGGCCTCGGGGCAGATCCGCAAGCTGCATGTGGAAGCCGGCGACGAGGTGCGTCAGGGCCAACTGCTGGTTGAAATCGATCCGTCAACACAACAAGCCAAGCTCGATGCCGGACGCTTCTCGATCGAGAACCTCAAGGCCCAGCTGGCCGAACAACGGGCGCAGTACCTGCTCGCCCAGCAGCAGTACAAGCGCCAGCAGGATCTGGCCGCCACCGGCGCCAGCCGCCAGGAAGACCTGCAAACGGCCGCGGCGCAGTTGAAGGTGACCCAGGCCCGCATCGACATGTACCTGGCGCAGATCCGCCAGGCCCAGGCCAGCCTTCGCAGCGACGAAGCGGAGCTGGGCTATACGCGGATCTATGCGCCCATGAGCGGCACCGTGGTGGCGGTGGACGCCCGCGAGGGCCAGACCCTCAACGCCCAGCAGCAGACACCGTTGATCCTGCGCATCGCCAAGCTGTCGCCGATGACCGTATGGGCCCAGGTGTCCGAAGCCGACATCGGCAAGGTCAAACCGGGCATGACCGCCTACTTCAACACCCTGGCCGGCGGCAAGCGGCGCTGGACCAGCACCGTCCGGCAGATCCTGCCGGTGCCGCCCAAGCCGCTGGACCAATCCAGCCAGGGCGGGGGCAGCCCGGCCAGCGCCACGGCCGGCACCACTGGCACCAAGGTGGTCCAGTACACCGTGCTGCTGGACGTGGACAACCCCGACGGCGCCCTGATGGCGGAGATGACCACCCAGGTGTTCTTCGTCGCCGGCCAGGCCAGCCAGGTGCTCAGCGCGCCCCTGGCCGCGCTCGACGACACCCCCGGCGACGGTGTGCGTATGGCACAGGTGCTGAACAACAAGGGCCAGATCGAGGCGCGCCAGGTCCGCACCGGCTTGAGTGACCGCCTGCGGGTGCAGATACTCGAGGGCCTGAACGAAGGTGAGCGCCTGGTCATCGGCCTACCCGCCGCCAGTGGGGGTTGATATGTCCACGCCCCTGATCGAGCTGTGCGACATCCGCAAGGTCTACGGCGGTGTCGATTCGCCCAGGGTCGAGGTGCTGCGCGGCATCAGCCTGAGCATCCACCCCGGAGAATTCGTCGCCATCGTCGGCGCCTCGGGCTCCGGCAAGTCGACCCTGATGAACATCCTCGGCTGCCTCGACCGCCCCACCTCGGGCAGCTACCGCTTTGCCGGTCGGGACGTGGCCGAGCTGGACAGCGACGAGCTGGCCTGGCTGCGCCGCGAAGCCTTCGGCTTCGTGTTCCAGGGCTATCATCTGATCCCCTCGGGCTCGGCCCAGGAGAACGTCGAGATGCCGGCCATCTACGCCGGCACTCAGCCCGCCGAACGCCATGCCCGCGCCCACGCCCTGCTCGAGCGCCTGGGCCTGGCCAGCCGCACCGGCAACCGTCCGCACCAGTTGTCCGGCGGCCAGCAGCAGCGGGTGTCGATCGCCCGCGCGCTGATGAACGGCGGGCACATCATCCTCGCCGACGAGCCCACCGGCGCACTCGACAGCCAAAGCGGCGCCGAGGTGATGACCCTGCTCGACGAACTGGCCAGCCAGGGCCATGTGATCATCCTCATCACCCATGACCGTGAAGTCGCGGCCCGCGCCCAGCGGATCATCGAGGTGCGCGACGGCGAGGTGGTCAGCGATTCGGCCACCCCGTCCTCGGTCGATGCACCGCCCCGACAGCTGCAGGCCGACGACCTGCGCCAGCGCCTGGACTTCGGCGCCACCCAGCGCGGCGCCTGGAAGGGCGAGCTGGTCGAGTCCCTGCAGGCCGCCTGGCGGGTGATGTGGATCAACCGCTTCCGTACCGCCCTTACCCTGCTCGGCATCATCATCGGGGTGGCCTCGGTGGTGGTGATGCTGGCGGTCGGCGAAGGCAGCAAGCGCCAGGTCATGGCGCAGATGGCCGCCTTCGGCTCGAACATCCTCTACCTCAACGGCAAGCACTCCTCCGAGGAACTGATGGGCATCGTCACCCTCGACGATGTCGACGCCATCGGCGAACTGCCGCAGGTCAAGCGCGTCATGCCGGTCATCGGCGACAAGCTCATGGTGCGCCACGGCAACAAGGGCGAGCAGTTCTATGTCGGCGGCAACAACACCGGGTTCCCCGAGATCTTCAACTGGCCGGTGGTCGAAGGCAGCTTCTACAGCGAGGCCGACGAAGCCAACGCCGCCGCCGTGGCCGTGATCGGCCAGAAGGTGCGCGAGAAGATGTTTGGTGTGGGGAGCAACCCGCTCGGTCAGTACCTGCTGATCGGCAACGTGCCGTTCCAGGTGATCGGTGTGCTTCAGGGCAAGGGCGCCAGCTCCGGCAGCGAAGACAGCGACGAGCGCGTGGTGGTGCCCTACTCCGCCGCCTCCATCCGCCTGTTTGGCAGCCGCGATCCGGAGTACGTCACCATCGCCGCCCAGGATTCCAGCCGCGTGAAGGAAACCGAGCAGGCGATCGAACGCCTCATGTTGCAGCGTCACCAGGGCAAGTACGATTTCGTCCTGACCAACGACGCCGCACTGATCCAGGCCGAGGCCCGCACCCAGAACAGCCTGTCGCTGATGCTTGGGGCGATCGCCGCGATCTCGCTGCTGGTCGGCGGCATCGGCGTGATGAACATCATGCTCATGACCGTGCGCGAACGCACCCGCGAGATCGGCATCCGCATGGCCACCGGCGCACGCCAGCGCGACATCCTGCGCCAGTTCCTCACCGAGGCGGTGATGCTGTCGATGGTCGGCGGGGTGACCGGCATTGTCCTGGCCCTGGCCATCGGCGCCAGCCTGCTGCTGGCCGACATCGCCGTGGCCTTCGCCCTGCCCGCCATCCTCGGCGCCTTCGCCTGCGCCGTGATCACCGGCGTGGTGTTCGGTTTCATGCCGGCCCGCAAGGCCGCCCGCCTCGACCCGGTCAAGGCCCTTACCAGCGAATAGTTCATGACGATCCCCAGCCGCATCAGCCTGTTGACCCTGAGCCTTTGCCTGGCCGCCTGCAGCAGCCCGCCCCCACCGGCGGCGAACATCGACACACCCCCCGCCTGGCAAGGGCCAACCACGGCCCAGTCCCTGCCCGACAGCCAGTGGTGGCGCGCCTTTGCCAGCGCCGAGCTGGACCGCCTGGTCGAACGCGCCCGCCTGAACAGTCACGACCTGGCGGCGGCCGCCGCGCGGGTGCGCAAAGCGCAGGCCAGCGCGGTGATCGCCGGTGCACCGCTGTTGCCCGAGGTGAAGCTGGGTCTGAACGGCAGCCGCCAGCGCCTGTTGCGCGGCGACGGCAACAGCCAGCTCGACGCCAGCAGCAGCGAACGCACCAGCACCTCGTTCGGCACCCGCCTGAGCGCCAGCTACGAGATCGACTTCTGGGGCGGCCTGCGCGCCACCCGCGACAGCGCCCTGCGCAGCCTCGACGCCAGCCGCTTCGACCGCCAGACCGTGGAACTGACCCTGGTCAGCGCCGTGGCCGACAGCTACCTGCAGGGCCTGGCATTCGACGAGCAACTGCGCATCGCCCGCTTGAACCTGGACAACGCCCGCGATGTGCTGGGCCTGGTCGAAGCCCGCGAACGCTCGGGCTCGGCCACCCGCCTGGAACTGGCCCAGCAGCGCAGCCTGGTAGCCGCCCAGGAGCGCCAGCTGCCGCTGCTCGAACAGCGCCGCCAGGACAATCGCATCGTCCTTGCCACCCTACTGGGCGATCCGGTGCAGGCGCTGCCCGCCACCCGCGAAACCATCGGCAACGTGCAGTGGCCGGCCATCGGCAGCGGCGTGCCCAGCGAACTGCTCGGCCGCCGCCCGGACATCGCCGCCGCCGAGGCCCGCCTGGCGGCGGCCAGCGCCAATATCCAGGTGGCCCGGGCGGCGATGCTGCCGCGCCTGATACTGGGAGCGGACCTGGGCAGTGGCGCCCGGACCTTGCCCAACATCTTCGACAGCCCCTACTACACCCTCACCGCCGGCCTCACCGCGCCGATCTTCAACAACGGTCGGCTGAGTGCCGCCCGGGACGTGGCCAGTGCCGAACAGCAGGAGCTGCTGGAGCTGTACCGCGCCAGCATCCTGGCCGGGTTCTCGGATGTGGAGAAAGCCCTGAATGCCATCGCCGGCGTGGAGCGCCAGCGCCGCTGGCAGGACCAGGAAGTGGAACAGGCGCGCATCGCCTTCGACCTGGCCCAGCAACGCTACGCCGCCGGTGCCGAGACCCTGCTCACCGTACTCGAGACCCAGCGCACGCTGTACCTGGCCCAGGACCAGCAGGCGCAGCTGCGCCTGGAGCAGTTGCGCGGGAGCGTGGCGTTGTACAAGGCACTGGGCGGAGGCTGGCAGGCGCCGCAAAACC
>NZ_JAQMYQ010000079.1:0-12971 GCF_028369275.1 Mitsuaria sp. RG | reverse complement strand
GCGGACGGCGAGTTAAGACCAAAGTAACCCGCCGTAAGGGCGGAAAGGTGACTAAATATCGATATCTTCTACGAATGCACATAAAAAACTCAAAACAAGCACCAAAGAACCCAACTCACCCCTCAGCATACATCCACCTCATCAACGAATGCCGCCCACTGATCCCCAACTTGATCGCCGCCCTGCGCAAGTAGCTCTCCACCGTATTGACCTTGAGCCGCAAATGCTCGGCCTGCTGCGGCGCCGTACGCCCGGCCAACAATCCTTCGCACACCTGCATCTCCCGCTCCGACAAGCTGATCCCCGTTTGGCGCAGCCGTTCGAGAAACCGCTGTCCAAGGCTGTCGACATCCACCGGTTCAGGCGCAACTGGCTGCAAGGCATTGATGTGCTTCTCCAGCATCGGCATCAGCAACGGCGAAATGTCTTCAAGCCGGCTGCGCTCGGTCGCCGAAAAGCCAACCCGCGGGTCAGCCCGCAACACCGTGATCTCGTAGCGGTAACCATCCTTGCGTCGCGCCAGGTGCAGGCGGGCAGGGTCGTCGAAGTCTTCGCCCGAATCACCGGCACTGAACACCGTCTCGCTGATCAGCGTCGCGTCCGGGCGGGTGGCGCAAACCGGGTCGCGCAACTGGCGAATGTGTGTGGCATCAATAGTCAGGTGGGTCTGGATCAGGTCGTGCAGATACCGCGGAAAATGGCGGCTGCCGGTACTGGCTATGACTTTGCCGATCTGCGGGAAGAGCAGGTGCGAATTCATCGTGTCATCCATGATAGGCGTTGGAACAAAGGGCCCGCGCACGCCAGTGACCAGCGTCCTTGACTGCCGGCGGGGCCGTTGGAGCTGCTTGCTATCCTAGTACAACGATTGAGTGACGGTTAAATGAAGCAGGAATAATGGCATAACAATATCATCGATCCCGCCGGGCATCCGCCTTATCGTGCAGTCGGGTATGATGCCGATCCTTTCCCATCACGAGGCCCGCCCCATGTCCCTGAGCGCTGACCAGATCGTCGAATTCCGCCATTTCGCCGAACAGCTGGCCGAGGCCGCCGCCACCGCGATCCAGCCGTACTTTCGCGCCAGCCTGGATGTCGAGGACAAGGGCGGACGCCTGTACGACCCGGTGACGGTCGCCGACAAGGCCGCTGAAGAGGCCATGCGCCAGCTGATCCAGGTTCATTATCCAACGCATGGCATCCTTGGCGAGGAGCAGGGCGCCGCACAGGGTAGCAGCCCGTTGACCTGGGTGCTCGACCCAATCGACGGTACCCGAGCCTTCATCACCGGCCTGCCGCTGTGGGGCACCCTGATCGCTCTCAACGATGGCGAGCGCCCGGTGGTCGGCGTGATGAACCAGCCGTTCACCGGCGAGCGCTTCATCGGCACCCCGCAAGGCGCATGGCGCGGCGAAACGAAGCTCAAGACCCGCGCCTGCGTCGACCTGGCCTCGGCCACGCTGATGTGCACCACCCCTGACATGTTCGACACCCCGGCACGCAAGGCGGCCTTCGAGGCGGTCGCCGGCAAGGCGCGGCTGATGCGCTACGGCGGCGACTGCTACGCCTACTGCATGCTGGCTTCGGGGTTCGTCGATGTGATCGTCGAGGCGAGCCTGCAGCCGTACGACGTGCAGGCGCTGATGCCGATCATCGAAGGGGCGGGCGGTGTCATCACCGCCTGGGATGGCAGCTCGGCCCAGGACGGTGGCTGCGTGGTGGCCTGCGGCGATCCGGCGCTGCACGCGCAGGTGGTGGAGATGCTGCGTCACGCCATGTAATGCTGTGCGCCCGCAATCGGCCTCGCCATCGCACTTTTTCGCATTTGTGCGTTCTATGCATGGCCAGGCCCCGCCGATCCCCGGCTGGGCCGACGACTTCCACCGGTGCCGATGGCCGTACGACGACATGCTCAGTTTCCCCGCCGCCTGCTGCTGGCCGGTACCCTGGTGTGCCTGGCCGCCTGCACCCAGCAACAGGGGCGCGACATGCTCACCCAGTTCGGCAACGGCAAGCCGGACGAGCTGTTCCAGACCAGTGTCGACCGCATGGCGACCCTGGCCATGCGCGACAACCTGCAAAGCCTCTACTTGCTGATGAACAAGCTGTACCTGCGTAACCCCAGCCAGTGGAAACAGTCCGGGTACCTCGACGCCACCACGGCGGCGCGGCAGATCCGCATCGCCATCGAGCAGCGCCAACCCTTGCCGCAACTGGGCGAGCGCCGTGACCTGGCGGCCCTGAGCTACGCCCTGAGCCCTGAATTTCGCGGTGATCGGGTCGGCGCGTTCATCTACGCCATCGGCAGCATGCTGGTTACCGCCCATGGCGGGCGCACCGAGTTCTACATGACCGACACCCTTGACCCGTTGTTCATCAACAACGCTGCCCGCAACATCGAGAAGGCCACCTGGATGCTCAGCCAGCGCCAGGATGCCAACGGCGTGCTGCTGCTGTTCTCCAACGAGATCTCCGAGCAGGGCAGCAACCTGAGCTTCGCCGTGGAGTTCGGCAAGGTCGTCGCCCGCCTGGACCTGCTGGCGCAGATGCTCGATGAGCGCTACCGACGGATCGGCCTGAACTATGCGCAGAGCCTGCTGCTGATGAATTTCCTGCCGGTGCAATGATCCATGTCCGCTGATCGCACAAGCTGACCCGGTCACTGTCCGCTGTCCGCCCGGCGTTTGTCGCCTGCGCATTGCCCAGACCCCGGGTTTTTGCTTAGTGTGGGCTTTGCCAGCCGACCGTCACCTGCCCCGACACACACCGCGCGGCTGAATAGAATGACCGTGAACGACCACCTGCGCACCCCTCGGTAGCCGCAGGCGGCGCCCATAACAATAACGATGGCGAGTGCCTTGTCCATGGAAAGCCGCCTGCTGAGCGAGCAAAGCTGCGTGTTCCACCACGCCGACCCTTATGCCGTGTCCGACTATGTGAACCGGCATGTGGGCCAGCACCATATCGGCCTGTCCCGCACCACCCACCCCCAGGCCAGTCTCAGCCACCGCAAGTTCGCCGAGCTGGACCTGTGCCGCATCAGCTACGGCGGCAGCGTTCGCGTTACCTCGCCGGCACTGGAAACCATCTACCACCTGCAGGTGCTGCTCAACGGCAATTGCCTGTGGCGCGGGCACCAGCGCGAGCACCACCTGGTGCCGGGCGAGCTGCTGCTGATCAACCCGGACGACCCGGTGGACCTGACCTATTCCGAGGATTGCGAGAAGTTCATCCTCAAGCTGCCGGTGCACCTGCTCGACAGTATCTGCGCCGAACAACGCTGGCAGCGCCCCAGCGGCGGTGTGCGCTTCCTGCGCAACCACTACCGGCTGGAGGAACTGGGCGGTTTCCTCAATCTCTTGGGCATGATCTGCAACGAAGCCGAAGTGAGCGGCTCACTGCCGCGGGTGCAGGGGCACTACAGCCAGATCGTCGCCAGCAAGTTGCTGACGCTGATGACCACCAATGTGCGCATGGAGACGCTGGGCGGGGCGGGCATGGGTCTGGAGCGGATTCTGGACTATGTGGAGCGCAACCTGAAACTGGAGGTGAGCGCCGAAGCGCTGGCCGAGCAGGCGAACATGAGCGTGCGCTCGCTGTATGCGCTGTTCGATCGCCACCTGAGCACCACGCCCCGGCAGTACATCCGCCAACGCAAGCTGGAGCGCGTGCAGGCCTGCCTGAGCGATCCCAGCTGCGCGGTGCGCAGCGTCACCGAACTGGCGCTGGACTACGGCTTCCTGCACCTGGGGCGGTTTTCCGAGAGCTATCGCCAGCGTTTCGGTGAGTTGCCGTCGGAAACGCTCAAGCGGCGAGGCTAGCCAAAGCGCGGGACAAACCCAAGTGGGCTTGCCCCGTGTTCGAGGTGGATCAGGCCACATCCACCAGCACGATCTCGCTGTCCTGCAGCGCGGTCACCTTCAGCACCGTCTCCTGCTCGATCGCCACGCCGTCGCGCGCCTTGGCCTGCAGCCCGTTCACTTCGACCAGCCCCTTGGCCGGTACCAGGTAAGCACGGCGCCCTTCATCGAGACGGTACTCGGCGCTTTCCCCGGCGCGCAGGGTAGCGGCCACCAGACGTGCATCGGTGCGGATGCGCAGGCTCTGCTCATCGCCCTCGCGACCGCTGGCCAGGGTCACGAAACCCTCGCCACGCTCGCCTTTGGGGAACGGCCGGGTACCCCAGGACGGCGCATCGCCGACCTTCTCGGGGATGATCCAGATCTGGAAGATCCGCGTGTCGACCTTCTCCAGGTTGTACTCGCTGTGGACGATGCCGCTGCCGGCACTCATCACCTGCACGTCGCCGGCCTCGGTACGGCCCTTGTTGCCCAGGCTGTCCTGGTGGGTGATGGCACCTTCGCGAACGTAGGTGATGATCTCCATGTCACGGTGCGGGTGAGGCGGGAAGCCTGCGCCGGCGGCGATCAGGTCGTCGTTCCAGACCCGCAGGTTGCCCCAGTGCACACGCGCCGGGTCATGGTACTCGGCGAACGAGAAGTGATGGTGGGCGTCCAGCCAGCCGTGGTTGGCGTGGCCAAGGCTCTCGAAGGGTCGCAGTTGCAGCATGGTGATGCTCCTCTGATTCGGTGGAATGGGGCCATGATGCGGCTTTAATAGATCGATAAAAAGCGTAAATATCGGCTTTATATGATCTGATAATTCGATAATATTTGGTGTGAATCAGCATGCGTTTCATCGCCTAATGCCCTGATCCATAAGCATTCGCTGGCACTTTTGCGTGGATGAGGCGAACATGCCCGTTGTTTCGACTTTCAATGGAGTGACCGTGCCTCACGAGCATCCCCAGGCCCCGGCCGACCTGACCCCGCCCGCCCAGTTGCCCTGGCTGCGCCGCCTGGCGGCCCGCCTGCTAGGGCGTGGCCTGTCGGGCCTGCAGGCGCAGCACCGTGACTCCTGGTTCCTGGGCCACGCCACGGGGCAGCGCAACGGCCATTCTGACGGCCTGCGCGAAGGCTATGAGCGGGGCCGGGTGGATGGCTATGAGGCCGGGCGCCAGGTCCTGGTAATCCGCGATACACGCCCCGAGCATGTCGCCGTGCCGGGCCAGGACGACAACCTGTTTGACGACTGGCGCCTGCCGCTGACCACCGAGCTGAAGAAGCGCTTCAAGGCCGATGTCGCCCAGCGCCTGCCTGCCGAGGCGCAACCGAGCGCGGCGCAGTGGAAGCTGATCTTCAGCGACACGCCGTCCACTTGCGTGGTGGCCGGTGCCGGGGCGGGCAAGTCGACCTCGCTGGTGCTGCGCATCCTGTTGCTGCGCCACTACCTGGGCTTCGAACTCGATGCCCTGACCGTGGTGACCTTCACCCGCGAGTCGCGCAAGGACTTCATCCAGCGCCTGCTGCAGGTGTTCGCCCTGTGGCAGGTTGAGCTGTCACCGGCCCAGGGGCGCGAGCTGGTGCGCACCTTCCACTCGCGCATCCTGCCACTGGTGCGCAGCCTGCCGGGTTTCGCCCAGGTACGGGCGTTCGAGACCCTGGGCAGCGAGATGCCCGTTGGCAGCGAGGCCAGCGCCGACAGCAATCCGTTCGACCTGCGCCTGAACGACGCCCAGCGCCAGCAACTCAACCTGTGCTACCGCGACCTGATGGGCCAGAGCCCGCGTTTTGCCCAGTTGATCGGGGCGCTGCGCCAGGAAGCCCTGCTGCTCAAACCGCTGGATCCGGATCACCCGGACGTGCAGAAACGCGCCCAGGTGACCCAGTTGGCGGCCCAGCGCGACGAGGAGTTGTGCGATGTGATCGAGGACCTGTGGTTCGCCGCCGGCGCCTGGCCGATCAAGGGCATCGAGCCGTGCCGGGACACGGTGCAGATCCGTGGCAGCCGCTTCCATGTGCACGGTCGCCTGGAAGGGCTGGATGCCTGGGTGGTACTGGGCTTCGACCCAGCCGAGAGCGGCCAGTACCAGCGCCCTGGCGCCAAGCTGGCGGTGCGTGCGGAATGGGCGGTTAAACGCACCCTGTTTCAAGCTTTCTGTGATAAGCCATTGATATGGCTTGATAACTACTCATCGGCAAAGCGCTTGGCGGCATCCTTGGCGGGTGATGCCGTGGCGGGTCCTGGCTTCGAGTACAAGGTCAAGGGCGAGCTGGCCCCGGCGCCGCTGCTCGACGCCTTCGTCACCGCGGCAAGCTTTATCGAGAACCTGGGCCTGGACGTCAATGCCGCAGTGGCGGCCATGAGTTTCCCGTCCGGCGACACCGATGCGGTCTTCTTCGAAGCCCTGGCCTTGTACTGGAAGGCGCTGGAGGCTCATCTGCTGGCCCAGTCGCCGCCGGTTATGACCTACAACCGCATGTTCGCCCTGTTCGGCGAGAACAACCCGGAGAACCTCGGGCTGTTGCCCGACCCGCTGCTGCGCCCCCTGGCGCACCTGATGATCGACGAGTTCCAGGATGTCTCGCCGCAGATCGTCAGCTGGCTGCGTGCGAGCCTGACCGAGATTCGCCGCCGTGGGCCGACCCTGCATGCCGGACGGGTGGCGCAGCATTCGTCGCTGATGTGCGTGGGCGATGACTGGCAGTCGATCTACGGCTGGCGCGGCAGCTCGCCGAAGTACTTCATGGAGTTCACCAAGGCGTTTCTGTCCCCCGCCAACACGCGGGTGATGCTGGTGGAAAACTACCGCAGTCAGCAGCACATCATCGATGCCGCCGAGCACCTGGTCAAAGGCGCGCCGGCCATCACCGGGAAGAAGGCCAGGGCCGCGGGGCCTGCGGCCGAGCTAGCGCTGACGCCGGTTCGGGTCTTCGACCGCGACGAGGCGGCACTGGCCGAAACCGTGATCGAACACTATCAGCGTGGCGAAACGGTCATGATGTTGTTTCGAAAAACAAGCGATAAGTTATTGATTGAACAGCATTTATCGGCAGTTATTAAGGCTGATTCTAGCTTGCCGCCTGGCCAGCGCCGCCTGCGCCAGCTGACCTATCACAGTGCCAAGGGCCTGCAGGCCGATGCGGTGTTCATGCTGGGCGATTGCCAGTACCTGACCAGCTCGCCGTACAAGAACCAGGTCTACCGCCTGGCCGGCCTGGGCAAGCCAGGTGATGCCCAGGCGTTCGACACGGCGCAGAAGGAAGAGGTGCAGCGCCTGGCCTATGTGGCGGTCACCCGGGCGGTCCGCCATTGCTATTGGCATGTGGAGAAGGCCAGCGGCGAGGCTGCCGGGCAGCCGCGCGCATCAAGCCAGGTGCAGGGCCGGCAGGTCTTCTTCGAGGACCTGCGCGGCCAGTAGCTTCAGTCGTTGGGATCGCGGCGGGTGGTCAGGCGCAGGTAGAGGCCGTCTTCGTCCTCCTCCAGGCCCAGGGCCATGCGTTTCATGCCCGCGATGTAAGGCTCGTTGGTGATGGCCTGGCGCAGGGGCTGGCCATCTTCGCCAAGGGGGCTGCGGCCCAGTGCCTGGGTCAGGGCCTCGATTACCGGGGGTTCCAGCGTGTCGTCCAGTTCATTGCCTTCCAGGTAATCCAAGCCGACGTCCCAGCGGCGCCTGAGCGCATCGAAGCGGTTACTGTACTCCCGGCGCAGTAGACGGCGCCAGGTTGGGTGACGGGAGATCCATTGGCGACGCAAGTCTGCGCTGGCGTCTTGTATCTCGACCTCGTCATGTACCGCGTCTTCGGTCCACGTAGAGACCTCGGCGGTTTGCCGGTAAAGCATCTCCTGCTGCGGTTCGGGGAAATCGAGACGCCTCGACAAGCGGGTGCGCAGGGCCAGGCGGATCTCGATCAGATCCAGACCTTCGCCCAGGCCGTTGTGCAACACGTCGTCCGACAGCGTATCGAAGCGATGCAGGTCCGGCAGCGCAGGCCTGGCGCCACGCTCGCCCAGCGGCCGGGCTTGCCAGGCGTCCAAGACTCGCAGTGCATCGCGCCGCGCCAGTCGCGCGTTATAGAGGTCCTGTGCCAGCGCGTTCACCTGATCACGCCGGAACAGGCGCCGGAAGAATTGGAACAGAGGTGGTGTGGCAATCTCCATGCCTGCGGTTTCATCGTAGGCCATGACTTCGATTTGCAGCGTACCGAACCCATCGGCACCGGCATCACCGCAACTGACCGGGAATGCGGCGGCCACCTCGTTCAGCCGCCTGCGCAGGCGGCTACTGGCAGCTGCCCGGTCAAGCAGCGTCCAGACCTGGCGGGCAAAGACCTCGGGTTGACGCAGCGCACTGGCCGACATGCCGACCTGTTCGACCACATCACGCAGGCAGGCATTGCGGTCACCTTCAAATAGTGCGTTCCAGGTGGTTTGCTGGGCATTGCTGGCGTTGTTCAGCCAGGTTGTTCGCTGCGCTGAAGCTGGAAGAGGTTCCGCGACTGCTTCTTCCTCGACGGAGGCGCCGATTACCCTGAGACTTTCTCGGGTCCGTTCATCCAATGGGTTGTAATTGAAGCGCCAGCGATAATTGGCGCGCCTTGCCAGCAGATGGTCGAAATAGGCAGAGTTCAGGAGGGTGTCGAAATCGGGAACCTGCCCGATGCGATTCATGCTCAGGTCCACTTCGCGCAGCATGCAGGGGGTGCGTTGCATCAAGGTGCTGAGCCCGGTGGGCCACTGCTGAAGTTGGCCGCTGTCCAGGCGCAGGGTGGCCAGATTTTCCAGGCCGCTCAGGTCTGGACTGAGGCCCAGCGGATTCAGGGTCAGGTGCAAGTGCCGCAATTCGCGCATTGAACGGAACGCGCCCGCCATGTCCGCATCCAGCGCAATGCGGTTGGCCCGCAAGTCCAGGTTCTCCAGGCGCAGGCCTGCGATCATCTGCAGGTCCGCCAGGGTGAGGGTCAGACGGTTGCGGGGCAGTTCCAGGCTGCGCAGATTGTTCAGGGTCGGCAATACCTCGTGGGCGGTGACCGGCAGCTGACCCAGGCGCGCACTGCTCAAGCGCAGTTCTCGAAGTTGCGGGGCATTGCGCAGCGCTCGCAGGAGCGATGTGGCGCTGAGTTGCGGGCTGCTGCGTACATCGACTCGGCGCAATGACGGGAAGGCCTGCAAAAAATCGGCGGGCATCTCGATCACATTGAGGTTCTCCAGCGTCAGCGTGGTGATGTGATCGAAACGTGTCGATAGCGGCGGCAGCGCATCGAGGGCGACATTGAACAGGCTGAGCATCTCGCCGTCCAGGCGTTGCCAGGCCCGGATCAGCTGGTCGGTGGTGGTGGTGTAAAACGCGCCGACTTCCTCGCCCCAGTCGTTGGCGCCTGCGCTGGCCCAGGCGCCAAGTTGCTCGCGCAGCACCGCCAGTTGAGTGCGCATCACCTGTATCTGTTCGGTCGCGCTACCTCTGGCGCGCAGGGTGCCCAGCAATTGTCGGATCTCGCGCCCCGTGAGCCCGGGGTACAAGGCGTGCAACTCGCGCTCGGCACGGGAGGCGAACATCCCAGGGCTGAGCGGGTAGCCATACCGGCCATCGCTCAGCCGCAGTGGCGAGCGAAAGCCGGTGGGCATGGGTTGCTGGCCAATCAGCCGGGCGGCGGCGGATCGGTCGGCGAGTGCCGCGTGATAGCGCTGTTGCGCGGACCATTGCGGGTGGCGGGCCACCAGGTTGTCGCTGATGAGCTGGCTATCGGTGTTGGCCAGGCTGTTGCGGTACAGGCCAAGAATTGCACGGTCCAGTCGCACGCGGGCTTGCAGCAGCCGTGCTTCCTCGGCGATACGCAGCGGCACCCGGCCTGCAAGCAGGCTGTCCCGTTCGGCACTGTTGGCCTGGCCGGCCAGTTCGTCGAGTGCCCGCCAGGGCAGGCTGGGAAACTGCCGAGCGATGGCCAGGGTCGCGGGGGAAGCTGCCTTGGGCTGGTTGCTGTACAGACTGTCGAACAGCGATGCCCGCCTTGCACTCAGCCGGTCGGCCATCAGCGTCTGCAAGGCCTGTTGACGTTGAGCGCCTGGAGTTCCTTCAGGCAACAGTGCCGCCACCGTTTCTTCGTCCAGGTTTTCCAGGACGATCCTGGCCAGGTATCCATTCTCAAGGTCGCTGCGGGTCACCTGTATCACCTGGTCGCCGAGCCGGTTGCGGCCATAGCGGGTGGCGCTGCCCATGGGCTCGGCACCGTCGAACACCTCCAGCGCCACATCCTCGGGCCAGCCGGGCAGTTCGCCGAGTACGCTGATGGCGAATTGTTTGTAGGCGGCCAGCGGACGGCCCTGGCGGGTTCGGGCGATGATGGTGTCGGCGGTGCTGTCGGCGTTCAACCGTCGCAGGGCGTCCTCGAGCAATGGCGCAGGGCGTCTGCCGTCGGCGTGGGCCTGTTCCAGCACGCCACGCTCCAGGCCGCTGCTGTCGAGTGCGGCCAGCAGGTCCTCATCGGTCAACCCCTTGCAGAGTGGGCCGAGACGACGCATCAGCTTGACCCGAGGCCACGCCTGAGGCCGCTCGTGCGCCACGCGCCAAGCGCCGTTGCCATTGCCGTGCAAGCGTGGCTGGTAGGCCTGTGGATCGTCCGGGTGGAGGATTCGCCAGTCCCCCCCGGCATCTTTGCGGACCTCGTGGAGGGCATCGTCCAGTTCCAGGAAATGCCGATCGTCATACTGCAGGATGCCTTCATCGTCCGGCTGCAGGTCCACCGGCAGTTCGACCGGGCTGCGATAGGGCGCGAGCTGAGGCTGCCACAGCCGTTCCTGGTCATCGAGCCGGAGGCTTTCCATCCAGTCGACGAAGCCCGAGGCCTTGGCCAGCCTGGCGACACCGGCGATGGCGACCACACTGCCGAGGTTGACGAGCAACGACTCGACCTGGCTCACGGCCTGGGCGTTGTCACCTTCGGACCAGGCCTCGAAACCGTGGAAGATGCTGCTCATCACCTGGCCGGCGCCTACGGCCAGCATGGCGACGTCCAGGCCCGGAACGAACATGGCCGCCACCCCCAGCAGGGTCAGGCCGCGTTCGCCCCACAGCATCAGGCGTTCCTCCCGGGCCTTGGTGTCGATATCCGCCGTCGGTACCGCTACCCTGCGAGCGTCGTCCAGCAGCCGCTGCACATGGTCGTTGAACAGCTTGGGCCACACCGGGAAGGCAATGGGCGTTTCATGTACCGCCAGCGCGGGGAAGCGGACGGGACGCGGTGCTGACTGATCATCTGATTCGCTGGCAATCTCCCTTCCTTGCCAGGGATGCGTGGCGGGCTCGGTCTCGGCAAAGGCCGGGGAAGGTGTCTCGAGAGGGGTCACTTCGGCCAGTGGGCCTTCGAACAACCTGGCCTTGAGTTTTCTTGCCAGCTCCGGGCGATCCTTCAGGGCGACATGTTCCAGAAAACGTTCGCGATAGTCGGGCTCCAGCAAGCGGCGACGCAGGTACCTGCCGAAGGCCAGCAGGTTGATGAATTCCTGTACAGGCCGATCGTCGTCGAAGGGCAGGTAGGCGATATAGACGGGATCGGACTGTCCGTCTGCCGCCAATAGCCACAGGTCGTGCAGTTGCGTGCCCAGCATGCTCAAGGTCCGCACAGAGGCTGTTGCCGCTCCGTAACCTGGCGCCTGGTCGCTGGCGCAGAGCTGGAGCAAAGCCTGGAGACCATCATCGGTCAGGTGTCCACGCATATGGGCGATCAGCGCCTGCGCGGTGAGTTCGTCGCGCCGCGCCTGGCTCCACAGCGGTTGCAGCACGTTTTTTCGCCTACCGCCATAGAAGCTTCGCAGGTGCTGCTGATAGCGCTTGCCCAGGTCGAGCGCACGGCAGTGGCCGACAAAAGCGCTGGTACTCAGACCTGGGACCGGGGTGGTGTCGTCGACGCTGAGCTGCAAGGTGCTGAAGGGGCCGACTTCGGCCATGCCTTCGAAGTTGTGCAGGGCGGCTTCGAGCAGGCTGGTGAGGGTGGCGGCGCCGGACGGTTGTGCGCTCGGGATCGCAGGGCGAGGCCTGTCATGGGAGGCATCTGGATCGGGGAACCCGCCCTCCAGACCCTGGGTGAATGGTTGACGGCTGAACTGCGCTTGCGTGAGGGAAACCTGAACGCCCAACCGCGCCTTCAGCAAAGGTTCGCAGAACTCGGTAATGCCCTGCAGGCCCTGCAAGGCCTTGGCCAGTGCGTTGCTGCTGGCCGTACGCTGCTTGATGGCTTGGCGCAATTCGGCTTGTCGGGCAGGGGACGCCAGGACGAACCAGTCCGCGAGCTGCCCATCCGGTTGGACGTGCTCCCGGTGGGCGCGGCGCAACAACCTTTGAGCGTGGGCTGGCTGCAGCTGTCTGGTCCAGCCTGGCAGGCTGCGCAGGATCTGTTGCCGGTGGTAGGGCGGGTCGATGCTATGCATGGTCGCATTCCAATGAAGGGGAGCGGCCATTCAAGTGCAGGTGGCAAGGTCTCGGGCGGTACATAATTGGGCCGTCGCCAGGGTGATGGCTGACACGCCCCAGACCGTTTGGCCCACAGCACCTGCGGCGGACTCACCGTCGGCCATTGACGGCGACGGCCTAGGGTCAGTCGGCGGGGACGCTGCTATGGTCTAGACAAAGCCTGAACGTGGAGCACTGCCATGCCAGCTTTCACCATCCTGCATATCGACCACCTGGTCCTGCGCGTCGGCGATCTGCAGCGCAGCCTGGCCTTCTACCATGAACTGCTTGGCTGTCCGGTGCGCAAACGCCGGGATTCGCTGGGCATGATCCACCTGGGGGCCGGCGACGGCCTGATCGACCTGGTGGCGATCGACGGCCCGCTGGGGCGCCAGGGCGGCGCGCAGCCCGGCCCGACCGGGCACAATGTCGATCATTTCTGCCTGCGCATCGAGCCGTTCGACGAACCGTCGCTGAGCGCACTGCTGCGCGATGCCGGGGTACGGGTCGAGGCCGCGCAGAAACGCTACGGGGCTGAAGGCGAGGGTGTCTCGCTGTATTGCTATGACCCTGATGGCAATCGGGTCGAACTCAAGGGGCCGCCGTTGGGTAGGGAGTTTTAGAGGCAGGCCGTCAAGGTTGTTGGGCGTTGACCGAGTGAGGCTACCAGGTGTCCGCCGCAACC